>CAZPTV010000176.1:0-4679 GCA_964589335.1 uncultured Bacteriovoracaceae bacterium | reverse complement strand
AAGAATAAATTTATCGAATACTAATTATGAAAATGTTGTAGTGTACAAAGGAAAACTTACCAAATGTTATCAATCTATAATGAATAGTATTCTTGTAAAAGAAAAATATCCTGTTGGACTGGTGAAGCGAATTGGAAGAGTGCATGATAATCTGGAGCAAAATAAAGTCTGTAGATATGGTGAGAATCATGGTTCTTCAACAATTGTTCAATCGGTAAAAGGTATATTGAATAAGAAGAAATCAATTAAAGCGATAGAAAATGAATAAAAAAAACCCCTTTCATAATTGAAAGGGGTTTTAGTAGTGTTTTGAAATATTTAATTATAAGCGAATTGGAACAATTCCACCGCCGCCACCACCACCGCCAACACAGCTGTCAGCAATATGGTATTCGCAGAAGAAAGCACCATCGTTCACATTAATCGTTGTTCCTGGAGCATTTGAGGTACCAACACTTGAACATTGAAATATTCCAGTAGCTTTAACCGTAAAGCCACCGTTGATATGTCCTGTTCCATCATTACATGGCGTTCCTGTAACGTTTTCAACAACGGGTGTAATGGTTCCGGTACATTGTGCTTGGTTACCAATAAAAGTCATTTTTGATGAGCTATCTGGAAGCAAATCTGTACCAAATTTAAATTCAGAAACCTTTGAGCTTGAAGCATTTAAAGTTCCTGTATGTGTTGTCCAATTGATATTCTCAACAAGATTATCAAATGTAATGCTCATGCCATGATACTCAGAAGTACTCGTTACATATTTATGAACTCCATCCACTCTGAATGTCCCAGTTCCGTTTGAACCACGTGAATACATGCAATCTACTTTTACAGGTTGGACTGCATTTGTGGAGACATGCGTAACATTATTGATTCTCTTATCTGTACTTGAGCTGGTTACATTTGCAGCAATAAATACTTGCCCTGCTAATTGTGATTGAAATTGTGCTCTATTTGCTGGCCCATTGTAAGTCACAGTTTTAGTTGCAACTTTAGTTACTAAGCAAGCATCGTCTGTAACATAAACAGAAACGGGTCTGTTGCGAATATGATTTGAATAGTCACTGACAGATGTGCTTGTGCTTAAATTTGTGTCAGGCACACCATCACCATTAAAATCAACACGATATTTATAACTTCCAGTTCCACCAGAAGCAATTCCAGCAAAATTTAAAGTATACATGTTAATATTTCCTGAAGCTGTAATCACATTTGAATTAACAGCAAATGAATTCTGATTTGCTTGATTGCATGTAACTGCAACAGTATATGAGTGTGAATTTGTAATTGGTGGAATCGAGCTAGGCTCTACAGCATCGACTTGGAATGTATACATTCCAATTGGCAAAGTTCCAACTCCAGACATTGGAAAAGAATTATTCCCAGGTGAAAGTGGAACAGGTGAGCTGGTGACCAGACTACCAGTGCTATTTTTAATCTTTAAACTCAATTGTGTAGTTGCTGGAGTCGAGACTTTTAAATTGTAAGACTTACCGGATTCCATTTGAAATACACCAGAATTATTTGCTTGATTATAGATTGATGTCGTACCAGAAAGTAATTCAACTGAAAAGTCAGGCTTGATTGATGATGATAGTGCTGAAAGCGAAACCGATCCGCCACCAGCAGCTGATTCAGCAAGTTTTGCAGAGTCTGCACAACCAATGAATCCAATACTGCTTGAGATTAAGCAGAGAGTGACCGCAGTCATTTTATTTATTTTAAACATATGATTTCCCCCTATACTAATTTATTTAAAATCCTCATCTACAAAGTTAATCGAAGTTGATCCCCCAACGAGCGATTTCTGTGCAATTCTGAGTATTGGTTTTGAATCTGACACAGCAGAGTTTTCAACCAAATACACACGGATTGTGTTATCCCATCCAATGACGTTCAGCGTATTCATTATTAATTTATAACATTCAGTTCCTGATATTTTATTATCTGTTCGGAACATATTGTAAGTTTGTGGTTTAAAATCAACAAGTCGTTCATTTGATATGAAAGTAGGTGAGCCTTGCTTGATTTCTTTATAATTATCAAAAGTATCTGAATCAGTATCAGAATGTGCTAAATTTGCGGGCGGAACAAATGACATTTGATTCTTTAATTCTAAAATATCTGGTAAACCGTTTTCATTTGCATCAAAATAATCTTTTTGTGCATGTAGAAGATACGCTTCACAATCATTTATTCCATCACGGTTTTGATCTCCAAAATAGACTGTTCCATAAGGATTTGGATTTACTCCGTCAGGCGTTGGATTTGCAGATCCATCAGGATTCTTTAAAGGCATCATTCCTGTGCATGCAGCATAATTATCTCTTGCTGAAACAGATCTCGAGCAGTTAACATCTTTGCAAGGTTTGCCTTTAGTACGATATTCTATTCCATCTCCTACGCCATTTCCGTCAGTATCATAAAGATCAAGAGTTGAGCCTAATTGTTTTTCTATTTCGTCTGGAAGTCCGTCACCATCTGTATCGCGTAAAAGTCTTCCGTCATCCCACCAAATAATATTTTTATTATCAACGATAATATCTTTTATTTGTCTTTTTACTTTTTTCGCTGGAATTGCAAATAGATTGTATTCAATATTTAATCCCGAAGCGAATTGAAAAAATTGACCATTTGCATAGTCTGCCATTTGATTTAATAAATTTTGCGCTTCTGTATCACGATTTGAAAATACATATGCTGTATTAAATTTAATGTCGTCAATATATGGTTTATAAATACGATCATTTTTTAATGCATTAATTTGATTTAGTTTATTTTGTATTTCAGGATTAAATACTTGTAGAATTAGGCCATTTGCATTTGTGCTGCTTGCTACGTATGGCTGTCCATCTGAAATAAATACAATATTATAAATTGATGAAACAATTTGTGCATTGTAATTGTTACGATCCTTGTCGATATCAGTTTTAATTAATGTAAATGCAGAATCAATTGCACTGATGTAGTTTGTGTAACCATGATCATCTGGAATTTGTGGACCAAGTTTATTCCATTCACTAAATACTTTATTATTAAACATAGTCAAATCATCAGTGAAATCTTGTACGACCGTTGCTGTATCGCTAAAATTTATGAGTGCAAAATAAGTAAATCCTAATTCAGGTGTAGCATTGGAGACAAAGTTTGTAAGAGGATAATATCTTCTCATTCCATTTGGATCTGTAGCATCGGGTGGGTTTTGCATAGAGCTGGATTTATCCATGATGATTAATGTTTTTACTTTTTGTCTTATTAAGTCTGGCTTTTGTGTACAGTATGTAGCTTCTAAATATGCAATGTCATGATTATAAAGATAAAGCTTTTCAAGTGGTTTTAAAGTATCTTTTTTTGAACACGCACTGAGTATGCTTGTGATGATCAAAACGATAAGAGTGCTGTTCAGTTTTAATCTATTCAATTTCATTTCTCCAAAAAGGTTCCATTTAAACCAGTTGAGTAATTAATTTTAACTGTTTTACCTTGTTGTCCGCCACCTTGTAAGTATACGGTTGCAGTGATTAAGTGATTTTTTTGAAATCCATCTCTTTCAATCAATTGAAGAGAAACAAGATTGTCATTTCCACCATTTAAAATAGGAATATTTGAAATTCTAAATTTGCCACAACCATTGTTTAGTTGTGCATCCATTTCAAAAGCGTATTGAATTTCTAAATATTTTAGACTGCTGTCGTTATTGTTTTCTGTATTCGGTGTTCCTTTTTTGCATTCATCGAGATTTGAAATTCCATCACTATCTGTATCCATTAACGCATCATTTTTATCTAATGGATTCAAACCGCAGCGTAGTTCTAAATAGTCTGGAATTGTGTCGTTATCAGTGTCAAAAAGAGTTTGATCTGTATGTGTAACTTTCTTTTCTTCACAATTATTTAGGCCGACAAACATTTCTTGTCCATTTTGAAAGAAAAAAGTTCCATCACCATCATCATCTAATGTTACTGAGTCTTGACAGATCAGTTTGTTTTGTTGAGTTGGATCAATTCCAGCTAAAACCATAAGGTAATCGCTGAACATATCTAGGTTTGTATCATAACGACTAGGCAAAATATTCATCTGTTGGTCATTATCTTGTTCATCTGAGAGTCCATCTTTGTCTGTATCGGCATGTACGTTACCGTTATAAACTTCATGTGAATAATTTGCGGCAAATATTTCAACAAAATCTCTGTTTTGTGCAGGACAGTAGCCGTCAATTTCAATATTAAAGGTATCAACTCCAGGAAAAAGATTTTTTGTTTCTAATGGGACTAAGCTCTCTGATGAAGCTTGTGAATTCAAGTCTTCTAAATTCTGCTTTTTACAAGCAGACATCGAAGCAAGTACTACAAGGCATATCAATGCATTAGTATAAAAACCCTTTTTCATTTTTCCCCCTGCAAAAACTAGCGCCAAATCGCTGGTTCTGCTGATTTATCATGTATTTCTAAAATCTTTTCACTGCCAACAAACGATTTCTCAGCGACATCGAATGTCCGTTTATTTAATACAACAGCTGTTTTTTGTGACAAATATACTCGAACCGAGTTTTCTGAACCAATTCTTGGTAAATCAGTTACTGTCAATTTAAAACAATCTTGTGAACTATTTGAAAAAGTTGATATTAAATCATATTTTGACATTACAGCATTAAGAAGCTGGTTATTCGGAAATGT
>CAZPTV010000175.1:0-4686 GCA_964589335.1 uncultured Bacteriovoracaceae bacterium | reverse complement strand
CCCCTTCTCTTGAGAGCTTTCTAAATGACGGACTAGAACTCGCATGGCTCCCCTCACCCTACGGCGTCAAACTACGTTTTACCGTAAAAACAAATTCAGAGGAAGAAGCGCAAATGAAAATGGATCATTTAGAATCACATTTTCAAAAAGCCTTTGGTGATTATATTTTTGCTAAAAACAGTGCGGTAGGAGTTGAAGTTAAACTTGAAGAAGTCATTGGAACATTGTTGAATTCTAAAAAGAAAACTTTGGCATTAGCAGAAAGTTGCACAGGCGGACTAACTACTTCTAGGCTTACAGATATCGCAGGTAGTTCCAACTATATTATCGGTTCTATTGTTTCTTACTCAAATCAAATTAAGACTTCCGCTTTAGGTGTGTCTGAATCTGATCTAACTCAATACGGAGCTGTTAGCGATCAAGTTGCAAGAGCAATGGCTAATGGAATTAGAAACCGATTTAAATCAGATTATGGTTTATCCATAACAGGTATTGCAGGACCCGATGGTGGTACAAATGAAAAACCTGTTGGAACGGTTTGGATTGCACTAGCCACTAAAACCGAAACATTTTCTAAGAAGTTCACTTTTGAAAAAGACCGTCTAAGAAACAAAATCCGAAGCTCCCAAGCTGCTATGGACATGCTGAGAAGACATCTGAGCGACATAAAGTTAGATTAAATCAAAAATAATATTTCTACGCACTGCATAATTATAGTACGGATGTTGCCAATTTTGTCCCGCTACGTTAATACATTCGACTCTATGAATCGGTATTTCATTACTACTTTTTATTGTTTCAAATCTCTTAGCTCAACTCAGATTGATGAAATAAAGTGTTTACTCAATGAATTTGGCAAACCCAAAGGAATGTTAGGACTTATGATTTTAGGCAACGAGGGTATCAATGCCACGGTTTGTGCTCCTTCTCCAGAAATTTTAACTGGCTTTAAAGAACTTATAATGAAGATCTTTGAATTAACGTTAGCAGATTTCAAAGACTCATCCACAGATTCAAAACCTTTTAAAAGATTCAAAGTTGATCTACGTGACGAAATCGTAACCATTGGTCGAACTGATTTAGTGCCATCCAATCGAAATCATCGTCATTTAACGCCTACAAACTGGGACAAAGAAGTTCAAAGCCCAAACACAATTGTATTAGACACTCGAAATTTATATGAAACAAAATTAGGGACATTTAAAAATGCAATTTTGCCTCCTATCGGTAAATTCACTGAACTCTCAGATTTTGTTAAAAAACAAGATTGGAATAAAAATCAAAAAATTCTTATGTTTTGTACTGGCGGAATTCGCTGTGAAAAAGCAATCTTAGAACTTGAAGATCAAGGTTTTAATAATGTCTATCAACTTCAAGGTGGAATACTAAAATATCTAGAGGAATTTCCTAATTCTCAATACGTTGGTGAATGCTTTGTTTTTGATGATCGAGTAGCAGTAGATCAAAACTTAAAACCTAGTACGAGATTTGGACTTTGCCCGCATTGTGGAAAACCTTCTGACCATAAAATTGAATGCATCCGCTGTCATTCTGCTGGAATAGTTTGTGAAGATTGCTTTCCGACACACGATAAAAAAACTTGTTCAAAAACCTGTGCTCATTTTGTACGCACACACACAAAGGTAAAATAAAATGATTCACTCTATAGAAATGAAGTTTCTCCTCTCTCGTTTTAGAAGACGTTTTCGTTTGATGATTCCAACCGCTGCTTGTTTGATTGTTTTTTTTTGCCAAGTTTCATCTGCTGATCAAAAATTAGTCCTCTTTGGTGGAGGACCAAAACCTTTGCAAGGATTATCCCAATTTACTAAATGGGCAGAAACAAATGCCATTCAAAATAATAAAACAAATATTCTAGTTATTACTTGGGCTACAAATACACCTGAAGATGGATTTAAATCTTTTAAACAAGAGATTTCAGAAATTACGAAATTAAAAATAATCAATTCACCTGATCGGTTACAAATGTCAGATCCAAAAATTAAAAACACGTTTTTAAATCAGCTCAATTGCTCTAGTGGTGTCTTCTTTATTGGTGGTGATCAAAATCGTATCATGGACGTTCTTTTTGATTTAGAATTAAAATCTTCATTACAAAAGGCATACGAATCTGGAATCGTTTTTTCTGGAACAAGTGCAGGTACTGCAATTATGTCAAATCTGATGGTATCAAAAGAACTTGATGCAACTGTAATTGATCCAAATTCTATAACACTTCGGGACGGTTTGGGTTTATTACCAAGTTATTTGATGATTGATCAGCATTTTATAAAAAGACAAAGACAGAATCGTGCGTTTTCTTCCTTATTAAAGAACCAAATTGGATTTGACACTATTTTAGGGATCGATGAGGGCTCTGTAGTTTCAATTGAGAATGGAACACGGATTAATCCAATTACTGGAGAAGTTCTACTCATCACGAAATCAAAAGAGAATAAACAATTTATAATTGATCTGTTGGATTCAACTATTGAATTATGATCTATTGAATTATGATCAATCTTTCTTCAAAAGATTGGCAAGACTTGCGAACGGAGTATTGAATCCATCTTTAGGCTTATCCATCGATTGACGAGGCTGTCTGTTATCGCCTTTGCGGTCAAAGTTTCTCGGCTTTTCTGATCTGTTATCATTCGCTCTTGGTCGATCAGGTCTTGAGTTTTGATTCCCCTTGAATCCTGGTTTTGAATTTTTATCAAACCGATTTGGCTTTCCTCCCCGTGCCATTTCTCTCATTAAGCGATCTGCTTCGATCTCTGAACCACGTAATGGTGCTCGTTTTTCAACAGGCGGAGAGAATTGATTTTCAAATCTTTCTTGTCTGCGTGGACGCTCATCCCTTTGGTTATCTCTTTTTTTGTTTTGAGCGTTATTTTGGGGTCTGTTTTGTGGTCTATTCTGATCACGAGTCTCGTCCTTAAATTTTCTCGAAAATTGAGGCGCGGCTATTTTTTTATTGAGTCCACGCATAGATAATGCAATTTGCTTTTTATCCAAATTAATTTCAATGACTTTAACTTGAACTCGATCACCGGGATTAACGATTTCACGTGGGTCTTTAACAAACTTATCTGCCAATTGTGAAAGATGAACGAGTCCATCTTGATGGACACCAATATCAACAAATGCGCCAAAGTTTGTAACATTTGTTACAATACCTGGACAGATCATATCTTTCTTTAGATCAGCTAATGAATGGATATCGTCTCTAAACTGGAAAACAACAAATGGGTCACGGGGATCTCGCCCTGGTTTTTTTAATTCCTCAATGACATCTTTGAAAGTAAACTCACCTAAATCAGATTTAATTTCTTCAAACTGATTCAGTAAGTCTGCTCCTGCACCAATCAAGTCTTTTATCGACTTTGAAAGTTTCTCTGCGAATTTTTCTAATATTGAATACTTTTCTGGATGTACCCCCGTATTATCGAGAGGGTTGTCACTTTCTGGTATTCTTAAAAATCCAGCTGCTTGCTCAAATGTTTTTTGAGAAAATCGAGAAATATTCAAAAGATCTTGTCTAGATTTTATAATTCCATTTTTCTCACGAAATTCAACGATTGATTTTGCAAGTGATTCGCCTATTCCGGATACATGAGATAGTAAATGGTGAGAAGCTGTATTGAGATTAACTCCAACTTGATTCACACAGCTGTCGACAACATATTCTAAACTTCGTTTTAATGCATGCTGAGATACATCATGTTGATATTGACCGACTCCGATACTTTTTGGATCAATTTTAACTAATTCTGCTAATGGATCCTGCAAACGTCTTGCAATCGAAATAGCACCTCTAACGGTTACATCTAGCTCAGGAAACTCGTCTCGAGCAGCTGCTGAAGCACTATAAACACTCGCACCTGCTTCATTGACCATTACAATCGGAATATCTTTTGTGAGTTCAACAAGCTCTGGTTCTTTAAATGCTTTTCTTAAAAATGATTCGGCTTCTCTACCGTGAGTACCATTTCCAACAGCGATTGCTGAGATTTTTAAATTTTCAAAAATAGTTTTAAAAATATTTTTAGCAGTTGCTTTTTGCTCGTCGTTTTCAAAAAAGAAAACTGACGATGCGAGAAACTTACCTGAATCATCTACAACTGCAACTTTACAACCCGTACGAATTCCTGGGTCAACTCCAACAACCGCCTTTGAGCCGAGCGGTGAGCCCATTAAAAGTTTTCTAACATTTTCTGAAAATACTTTTATTGCCGCCTCATCAGCAACCTTGCGGAGTGCGTGTTGTACTTCATTCTCAATTGAAGGCAGTACATGTGCTTTAAATGCTACTTTAGCAGCTTTTTTAAGTACCTCTGCTCCACTAAACTCAGGAACGTTGCATGCTTCAGCTTCAAATGCTGAAAGCATACTTGACTCAAAGTCAGGACCATCTAAAACCATTTTTAATTCTTCTTCAATCCATCCGCGTCGAATGGCTAAATAACGGTGGGTATTTTCTGGTTTCAATAATGATTGAATGTTTTCTTGAAATCCAAAGTATTTCTCATATTTTGAATTTTCTTTTGCCTTCTCACCTTTTTCGCTTCTTAGAAATCCTTCATTAAACAATAGATTTCTAACAAACTCCCTTAATATTTTCGTCTCACTAAGGCGTTCAATTAAAATATCAGTTGCACCATCAATGGCTGTTTGTGCATCTGG
>CAZPTV010000174.1:0-4686 GCA_964589335.1 uncultured Bacteriovoracaceae bacterium | reverse complement strand
TATCACGGATATCTGTGGTCCATTCATATTTTCCGCGCCCCATATCGTAGACGTTTAAAAAAACTCTACCTGATGTCGTCATTAAATCATTTCGTGTGGAACCATCGGCTGTTTTTTCTGCAAATTTTTCTTGAGAAGCATAGCCACCAGTCGTAAATCGTCCTGTATATTGAGATGCAAATAGACTTGGTGATATTAGCAATAATATACACCCGAGCCATCCATGGTAGCGGTTAATCATTACTTTATTAATATCATTTATTCACGCCAAAAAACAGAGCAGAAATGATGTGAATGATCGCTACAACATACATAAAAACTGCAAAGGGTAGGTGGAATGAATGCCAGTAACCCATGATTCTTTGAAAAGGAACATAATAAAGCGCACGTCTTTTTGAGAGTGCGTATTCAGTTAAAAGAATTTGAACTTCTGGACTATAACGACTTCTCGAAAAAATTTTTCTTCGCAGATCGCCCAAAAAACTAGAAAAAAGTGTTTTAAAAATCCCAACTTCATTTTGCATGACGAGCGTGTTACCGCCAACGAGGAGCTTTGTTTCTTCTTTTGCATTTTCTAGACGTCGATTTGCTTCTGGAGAAAGATCAGCTTTCATAAGTACTTTTAATTTTTCTGAAATGAGTTCCGCATTTCTTTCGTGGTCTGCTTTTTTACCAGCGACTTGCAAATAAAAATATCGTCCGATAATTCCACTGGAGGCTGAAATAATCATGCTCCAGAAACTGATTGCAACAAGTCCGTGAACAGTAAAGTTAGAGTGAAAAATAATTAATGTTGGCCCTAATAAACCACATAAGATGTGAAAATCCATCCAGCCAGACATGGTTCCTAGGCTTTTACCAATTCCGAGACGTTTTCTAATAATGTATAGATTTGTCAAAAGCATGATTCCAAAACCAGTCCAACCCAAGAAATAGCTTATTGGTCTTCCTGGCTCCGGAGAAATATTTGTGCCGACCGGATAAATGTTAAATATTCTTAACAAAGACAAAATTGAGAGGCTCGGATTATTATTTAACCCGTAGTATTCAATGCCTAAAATGGCAGTAATTAATAACCAAATTAGTAAATAAGCTCTTAAGGTCATGAAATTACTCAGTTTTTAATGTTTATAGTGAACCACAACAGTACTATAACCCATTGAAATAAAAGATCAAAATGACTTTTGTCAAATGTTGATTAAAATAATCAACTACTATAAAATAATCTAAAGGTACCGATAATATATAGAGGGGTTCGTTTGATTAACGGGATTCTTAGATTATGCATCTTTGCATTCGTGGTCATTATTGGCCAAGGCTGTTTGGTTGAAAAACCAAAAGTGGGCGAATCTTTTTCTTCTTCAAGAGTTTTATTCAGCCATCAAGGTTTAGAGTCTAGTTGCGTACAATGTCATGAATCAGATCGACCAGCTCCTAAAAATGGAATTGTACATGGAAACTCAAAAGACTGCGCGCTTTGTCACGTATCCACTGGATGGAAAGATACTTCAAATGCATTTGGACACTCGCCACTTCCAACAAATTGTATTTCTTGTCATGAAAATAGAAGACCAACGCAAACAATTTTATCTCCACCTGCTCAAGCATTAAACAATCACTTTACAGGACAAGATTGTTTTAGTTGTCACCAAGTTCCAATGTCTACTCAAGGCCCATTTATGTTCACGCACAGAAGTGCTTCGCTTCAACAAGTGACAACATGTAAAAATTGTCACGAAGCAAATCGTTTGAACGCTTCACACTATCCAGGACAAGACTGTGCTGGCTGCCATAGCGATACAACAACTTGGAAGGTTTCTAGTGGAAGTCCACATCCAACAAATGCAAATATAACGACATGTATTTCTTGTCACGAAACTAAAAGGCCTATTTCTACAGTTTACCCAGCCCCAGGAGGGACGGTCAGCGGTCACTTTGCTGGACAAGATTGTTTTAAATGTCACAATCCAAAAACAACTACGTTAACAACTTGGGTTTTCAATCACACTGCAAACGGACAAGCGCGAACCACATGTTTGCCATGTCATACAGCGAAGAGACCAGCAAATCACTATGGAACTCAAGACTGTGTGAGCTGTCATAGTCCATCAACTCCTTGGAATACTTCTGGTTACACTCCACACCCAACAAATTCTGGACTGACTTCATGTAATTCTTGTCACAATTCAAATAGACCGGCAAATACAGTTTACCCTGCGCCAGGTGGAACAGTAACGGGTCACTTTACAACACAAGATTGTTATTCTTGTCACAATCCAAAAACAACTACGTTAACAACTTGGGTTTTCAACCATTCAGCAAATAATCAACCTCGTACAACGTGTTTGCCATGCCATACAGCAAAGAGGCCCGCAAACCACTACGGAACACAAGATTGTAAAAATTGCCACTTACCAAGTAATCCTTGGACGACATCAACGTATACACCACATCCAACAAATACTGGGTTAACATCTTGTAATTCATGTCATAACAATGAAAGACCTACGACGACGGCTTATCCTGCACCAGGTGGAACAGTGACAGGTCACTTTACAACGCAAGATTGTTATTCATGTCACAATCCAAAAACAACTACATTAACGACTTGGGTTTTCAATCATACGGCAAACGGACAAGCACGAACAACTTGTTTGCCTTGCCATACGGCGAAGAGACCAGCGAATCACTATGGAACACAAGACTGTGTGAGCTGTCATAATCCTGCATCGCCGTGGAATGTTTCGGGCTATTCTCCACATCCTACGAATAATGCAACATTAACATCGTGTAATAGTTGTCACACCGCTGACCGTCCAATTAATACTGTTTATCCAGCGCCAGGAGGTACAGTCAGTGGTCACTTTGGCACAACCGATTGTTATTCTTGTCATAAGGCAAAAACAACGACTGCACCTACATTTACTTTCACTCATAATGCGAACGGTGTTGTTTTGAATTCTTGTTTACCTTGTCACACAGCTAAAAAACCAACAGGAGTAATAAATAAATTTGATCACGCACATTCTGCGGTTGCATCTACGGATTGCAAATCTTGTCATACCTCGTTCACAGTTTGGTCTGGAGCGCTTTATGGTCACACACCAAATCCGACAACATGTACGAACTGTCACACGGCTCAAAGACCTACAACTACAATTAATGGATTTAATCACCAAACAATGGGTGGAACCGGAGACTGTGCTTCTTGTCACACGAGTAAAACAACATGGTCAGGTGGAAATTATAGTCACTCACCTGCACCTACAAGTTGTAACTCTTGTCACTTGGCTGATAAACCTACAACCGTAATAAATAAAATGGATCACGCGCATGCTTCAGCATCATCTCAAGATTGTAAAGCATGTCACACTTCATTTACTGTTTGGTCAGGTGGTAATTTTAGTCATAGTCCAAAACCTACATCATGTTTAAGTTGTCATACTGCTCAAAGACCTACGACAGTTATTAATCGGTTTAATCACCAAACTGCAGGAATGGGAGATTGTGTAAGTTGTCACGCAAGTACAACTGTTTGGTCGGGCGGAACATATAATCACTCACCAGCACCTACAAGTTGTAATACATGTCACAGTACAAATAAACCAACCGGTGTTGTGAATAAATTTGATCATGCTCATTCGGCAGTTGCTTCAACTGATTGTAAACAATGTCATACATCTTATACTGTATGGTCTGGTGGACATTATGGTCATACTCCAAATCCGACAACATGTACGAACTGTCATACTTCACAAAGGCCTACAACAACAATCAATGGTTTTAATCACCAAACAATGGGTGGAACCGGAGACTGTGCATCTTGCCATACAAGTAAAACAACTTGGTCTGGTGGATTATTTAGTCACTCTCCAATTCCAACAAGTTGTACAACTTGCCATGCAAGTGATCGTCCTGCTAATGCGATTTATCCATCGCCAACACAAACGGTTGCCGGACACTATGCAACCCCTGCTTCTTCGGGTGCAGGCAAACCTGGAGATTGTGTAAACTGTCATAAAGCAAAGAGTGGATCTGTTACTTCATTCTCATGGACTCACTACAGTGCTTCAAATGTAAAAGCTTCGACTTGTATACCATGCCACTTGCAAAAAGGTAAAAATGAACATGGAAATAATGTTCAAGATTGTAAGAACTGTCATAGTAGTCTATCAACTTGGAATAATTAAGAGATTATTTTTTTTATCTTTAATGGAAAAATCAAGAGACTATTTTCTAATTTTAAATCGAAATAATTAAGATGCTTTTTTCCGAACTTCACCGAATTTCTTATCAATATTAATTCCAAGACTCATTAAAAACTTAAATGGCATCTCAGCTCCAGCAAATACGAATAAATAATCATTATCAATTTCAATGACTGATCCTTTATGATCCACTTTGAGTGTATTTTTATTAATTTCTTTTACACTTGATTCGTACCAGATTTCAACCTCACGACGTGCTGCCATGGCTTCGATTATATTTTTGTTCTCTTCATTACATCGATCAAAGGTTGGTCCTCGTACAAGTAATTTAACTCGATTTCTGTAAATTGGATTTGCAAGCATTTGCGCTGCTTCTACGCCGGCGTTACCACCCCCAACCACTGAAATATCCATATTTTGATATTGTTCAGGGTCTAAAAGATTATAAGTTACTTTTTCTTGATCTTCATTTGGAAGG
>CAZPTV010000173.1:0-4703 GCA_964589335.1 uncultured Bacteriovoracaceae bacterium | reverse complement strand
ACTTACATCGCACAATAACTGCAATTAAAGATCTTGGAGTGATGGCGGGCGTATCAATTAACCCCGCAACTCCGATTAGTGCACTTTCAGAAATTTTACCCTATGTTGATTTAATTTTAATTATGACCGTTAACCCAGGCTTTGGGGGTCAAAAATTTATTGAAAAATGCTTACAAAAAATTGAAGCATTAAATGAAATACGAAAAAAGAAAAAATATTCATTTCTTATCGAAGCGGATGGCGGCATTAATGCAGATACGATTAATAAAACATCAAAAGCCGGATGCAATGTTTTTGTTGCTGGATCTGCTATTTTTGGAAATAAAAAAAATTACGGCACCCTCATCAAGGAACTAAAGAATAAATGTTAAAACTTTTAATTGACGGAAAATCACTCACCATTGATAAATTGGTTCAAGTCGCATTTAATGAAACCACTAGAATTTCATTAACTACAAAATCAAAAAAACAAATCCGAGCATCTCGCCTATTTGTTGAAAATCGAGTTTTTAAAAAACAGGATGTTGTTTACGGTGTAAATACTGGGTTTGGTCTTTTATCGCATGTACGAATCGCAAATAATCAATTGGATCAACTCCAAGTAAATTTACTACGTTCACATGCTGTTGGTGTGGGGAATCCTCTGTCTATTCCAGAAGTTCGTGCAGCTATTTTACTTCGTGCGAATACTTTAGCGAGTGGATTTTCTGGTGTTACTTTAGAATTAGTTGAATCACTTCTTTCTCTTCTCAACAAAGGGGTTCATCCATGGATTCCTGAAAAAGGAAGTGTTGGAGCATGTGGAGATCTTGCACCACTTGCACATCTAGCCTTAGTTTTGATCGGTGAAGGAAAAGCATACTATAAAAATAAACTCATGCGTGGAGATCAGGCACTGAAGGCAGCGGGGCTTAAACCCTATTCTTTAAAAGCCAAAGAAGGACTTTCATTAATTAACGGTACGCAAATCATGACAGCAATCGGCGCACTCGCATGGCATAAAGCAAATCGCCTTGCAAAAATGGCAGATACCGCCGCTGCAATGACCCTTGAAGCACTCTCAGGCTCTCAGGTACCTTTTGATAATGACATTCACCTGATTCGACCACACAAAGGCCAACTCGCTGTTGCAGCAAATTTTAGAAAATTACTTTCTCACTCTGAGATAATGAAACATCATGAAAATTGTGGAAAAGTTCAAGACCCTTATAGTCTCCGTTGCATACCGCAAGTACATGGAATTGTACGCGATACTTTAGAAAACACTGAAAAAGTTTTAGCAATTGAAATTAATTCAGTCACAGATAATCCATTGGTTTTTAAAAATAAAAATAAAATTGTAAGCGGAGGAAATTTTCATGGAGAGTATGTTGCCATCGCAATGGATTCTTTAGCGATAGCGATTGCTGAATTGGCAAATATTTCCGAACAAAGACTTCAAAAACTAATCAATCCAGCTTTCTCCGAACTTCCACCGTTTTTAATTGAAGACTCTGGATTAAATTCTGGTTTTATGATCATTCAAGTCGCAGCGGCTTCACTTGTAAGTGAAAATAAAGTATTAGCACATCCTGCTTCTGTTGATTCAATTCCGACTTCAGCAGATAAAGAAGATCATGTCAGCATGGGTACAATATCAGCAAGAAAGTGTAGAGAGATCGTTGATAATACCTGGAATGTTATTGCAATGGAGTTTTTTACTGCGTCCCAAGGATTAGAATTTAGAAAACCATTACGACCCGCTAAAGCATTAATCCCTCTATATAATATAATTCGTTCACAAGTATCATTTGCAAAAAAAGATCGCGCTTTTCATATCGATATTGAAAAAATTTCAATGCTAATGAATTCAGGAAAACTTTCAATTTGAGAGGATCAGATGTCTCCAAAATTTATTAAAGCCCCTGTTGGAAATAAAAAGTCCTGTAAGGGATGGGTTCAAGAAGCAGCCCTGCGAATGCTCATGAATAATTTAGATGCCGATGTTGCTGAAAATCCAGATGATTTAGTTGTCTACGGCGGAATCGGTAAAGCAGCAAGAAACTGGGCTAGTTATGAAAAAATAATACACGAGTTAACCCTCTTAACAGACCACGAGACACTCCTAATCCAAAGTGGAAAACCGGTAGCAGTTTTGCCCACACATCCCAATGCACCAAGAGTAATTTTAAGCAATTCGATGCTCGTACCTCGTTGGGCAACGTGGGAACATTTTAGAGAACTCGACGCTAAAGGTTTAATGATGTATGGCCAAATGACTGCTGGAAGTTGGATTTATATTGGCACACAAGGCATTCTTCAAGGAACTTACGAAACTTTTGCTGCTGTTGCAAAAAAACATTTTCAATCAGATTTATCTGGAAAACTTATTGTTTCAGGTGGTCTTGGAGGAATGGGTGGAGCACAACCACTTTCGGTCACTATGAACAATGGCGTCTGTATCATCGCCGAATTACAAAAAGATCGAATTGAAAAAAGAATTCAAACTAAATATTTAGATCATTTCGCTAAAAACATAGATGAAGCGATTAAACTTGCACAAACTGCTATCAATGAAAAAAGACCACTCTCGATTGGTGTGGAGCTCAACATTATAGACCTGCTAACAGAATTATTAAAACGAAACATAAAAGTTGATGTGTTGACTGATCAAACTTCTGCTCACGATGAACTCAATGGTTATTTTCCGAAAAATCTTTCATTAAAAGAAGCGCTTGCTCTCCGCAAATCCGACCCAGACCAATATATTAAACGATCCCTTGAAACAATGGTAGAACACGTAAAATTAATGCAAGAGTTTCAAAAACGTGGAACCCATGTTTTTGACTATGGAAATAATTTAAGAGGCCAAGCCGAACGGGCTGGTTATACAAATTCATTTACCTTTCCTGGATTTGTTCCTGCTTATATCCGCCCACTGTTTTGCGAAGGTAAGGGTCCTTTCCGTTGGGTTGCACTTTCTGGAGATCCAAATGACATTAAAGTTACCGATGAAGCATTGCTGGAACTATTTCCAGAAAATAAATCAATGCATCGCTGGTTATGCTTGGCAGAAGAGCGCGTTCAGTTTCAAGGACTTCCTGCACGAATTTGCTGGCTTGGTTACGGTGAAAGAGAAAAAGCGGGACTTTTATTTAATAAATTAGTTGCCGAAGGCAAAGTTAAAGCACCGATTGTTATTGGACGTGATCACTTAGATTGTGGATCCGTGGCATCACCAAATAGAGAAACAGAAATGATGAAAGACGGATCAGACGCTGTCGCTGATTGGCCTGTTTTAAATTTTGCAATCAATGCTGTAAACGGAGCATCTTGGGTCAGCCTCCACCATGGTGGAGGTGTTGGAATGGGTTATTCTATTCATGCGGGAATGGTCATCGTAGCAGATGGAACCAAAGAAGCCGAAGAACGTCTTCGTCGCGTATTAAATTGCGATCCTGCAATGGGAGTAATCCGTCATTTTGACGCCGGATACGACGAGGCAAAAGACTTTTATAAAAAGTCTCATCCAAAATTCAAAATTCCTTAATTTTTATTTAACTTAAACCCTTTTGTTGAGTAAGAAATCACTTCCCACTCTGGGTCAATATACCAATTATATTTAGGACTAAAGCGATTTGAATTTTCGGCCTTAATTTGCTTAATACTTTCTACAGTATTCAAGTCAATCGGAAATGCTGTGATAAATCGTTGTCCTTTTTCGCTGGTGGATTTGTATATTAGTAGTTTTTCTTTTAAATCTGGATAATCAGGATGAGGTAAAAGATCATAAATATAAGTATAAATGTTTGCTTTAAAATTTTTCTTTTTCGTTTTCCAAACAATCGTTTCTTGTAAATATCCAACTTGTTTTACTGCTTTATTTGTATTTGCAATTAATGAGTGTAATGCATTGGTTACATTTAATAAAAATTCACCTTTTTTTGCAAAAGGTGAAAAAGATTCAGCTGGAAGACCTAATCTTTCATCCAAGCGAGATTCAATCCATCGCTTTCCTTTTAAACCGTATGGAGTTTGTAGCTGACTAAAAATGTATCCATAGGTGTGCAATATTCCAGCACTAGAAAAATAAACTCCATTTTTTACACTGATAGGTAATTTTATGCGATTTGCAAATTTGTGGTCTAAAATTGATTCTCCGGTACTCGCATCCTTCATCGTAGAGTAATCCCATCTTTCAAGACTGAGCTTGTAAGCATCACTCATATTTTTATCTAGGTTTGGGATTGCGTCTTCTACTTCTTTTCCTTTTTGACCCATACTGATTCGGTCATACATTACGCGGTAAAACTCATACCAATTTTTAGCTTTTTTGGTTTGTGCGTACAAAGCAATTTGACTCAATAGCCCGAAAATAAGAAGAAGTTTAAATTTCATTAAAGCTAGTTTACTCTTGAGACGTCATGTCTGCAATATTGTTTACAAATATATCAGAATTAATCACAAACCGAGGTGTCGCAAAAAAGGGAGGCGTCGGCATTACCCATGATGATTTGGGTATAATACGTAATGGAGCCCTACTTTGGGATACAAAAAAGGGGATCTTATGGTTAGGCGAGAACGAAAATACTCCTAAATCACTCACTAAAAAATGTCATAAAGTTTCTTTGAAAGGTAAAATCTTAACTCCTTCACTTGTCGACTGCCACACTCATTTCGTTTTTGCTGGATCTAGGCATAATGAATTTCTAAAAAGACTGTCA
>CAZPTV010000172.1:0-4708 GCA_964589335.1 uncultured Bacteriovoracaceae bacterium | reverse complement strand
TATCCGTATCATTCATTTGGAGTATTACTTTTATTAAATGCAAATCCAGATGGAACATCAAACTTACAGAGAACGAATGCAAATCAAATTGATTTAAATCGCAATTTACCTACAAAAGATTGGAGTGCAGAGTTTACAAATCCTAGATATAATCCTGGAAAAACACCTGGGAGTGAGCCTGAAAACAAAGCACTTCTTCAATTAATTAATTCGATACAACCGTTAGCTATATTGTCATTGCATTCATTCTCAAAGGTTCAAGTAAATTTAAATGGAACTCAACATGGTTCAGCAGTACGCGATTGGGGTCAAAAGATGGCTGAGGATTGCGGTTATCCTTTAACCGAAGATATCGGATACCCCACTCCAGGGTGCCTAGGCACTTATGCAGGAAGCGAACGTGGCATACCAACGATTACATTAGAAATTGAAAGAGGAATGAGTGAAGAAAATGTTCGTAAAAAATTTGTCCCTACAGTACTCAAGGGATTAAACTATTGGGAGAAGTAAGTTGAATACATCAAAGCCAAACATAACGATTGAACAAATTGAAAAATTTTTTTCAGGAGATTTTTCAAATGCGAAAGAGCAAATATGTCGCAAGTATTCGCATGCTGTAATGTGGTACCTTGATCGTGGTAAAATTAGAGTCTGGAATCCAGAAAATAACCGTGTAAATGAATGGATAAAGACTGGTATTTTAACTGCGTATAAAACCTCTGGAAATCAGGCAACTTCTGCAGGACCGTTTCAGTATTATGATAAAATCCCAAATAAAAAAAGAATGACAGCACCCAAAGTTAGAATCGTACCCGGTGCTATTCTAAGATATGGCTGTTTTGTTGATCAAGATGCCGTTTTACTTCCATGTCTCATCAATGTTGGAGCTTACGTAGGCAGAGGAACAATGGTTGATACTTGGGCAACAGTAGGTTCATGCGCATACGTCGGAAGTGGAGTGCATGTATCAGGTGGTGTTGGAATTGGTGGAGTCCTTGAACCAGTGCAAGCGAGTCCTGTTGTCATTGAAGACAATGTATTTATAGGTTCTAGGGCTATACTTGTTGAAGGCGTCAGAGTTATGAAAGAGGCAGTGATAGCAGCAGGTGTAGTTTTAACTTCATCAACTAAAATTGTAGACGTTACAGGAAATGAACCCAAAATATTTACAGGAGTAGTTCCAGAGCGTGCAGTGATTATTCCAGGAAATATGCAAAAAAAGTTTAATGCAGGAGAGTTTGGCGTTTCTTGTGCACTGATGATTGGAACAAGAACCGTTTCAACAGATAAAAAAACCAGCCTAAATCAAGTGTTAAGAGAGTATCAATTACCTGTATAGTAACGCTAACTATCTGTTATTATTGATATTTATTATAAAATAATTCTAAAAATATTTATATTGCCGTTAGATAACGCATAGTGTAAAAGCAATGCAATTAATGTTTATATATTTTAAGGAAGTATTATGTCTAAGCCAGTATTTTCATTTTTATTCTTAAGTTTTCTTTCATTGAATGCTTTTTCTAGTGAAAGAATAAATTTTCAAACTTCTGCAAAGCTATCTAATCAACTTACAGAAATTCAAGCAACGCTTGAAAAGTTAGACTCTCCAGAAGTAACTATACTTGGAATGGAAAATGTTAAAGTTTATCCAGCAGGTTGTGATGAGTATGATTGCAGTCCTACAGGAACTGTTTGTAGAATTCTAATCGATGTTAGTTTTGGTAACTTATCTTTGAATCTTCCTTCAAAAATGATTCAAACAAATGCTGAGGTTAGAACAGTACTAACTCATGAAATGCCACAAAATTCCAATTGCTCAGTTTCAAATTTACCGGGTAAAATCAGCTTAAAAGATGTAACTTTTGAATCCATTCGTCCGTTTTCAGATGAAATGATTACATTACGAACAAAAAACACAATTGATTTAATATTTATGGAAAAATTAAATTTAGTTGAATCGTTAAATCTGATTCGAGATCCTATCCTATCGGATCGTCTCAAAGTAGAGTCGGTTCAATTTACAAAGCTGAATGAATTAACGGTAGAAGTGAATCGTAGTGTTTATGAGAAAAATGCTTTTCTACCGTATCCTGAAAAGGATTTTAAATTTCTTGGTAGAGAAAAACTATCGCTACCGATTCGTTGAATAATTCTGAATAAGGTCTATTTTTAATTCTCAGTTAAATAACTGAGAAATGACATTTGCATTTTTTTGAGTTGATGTACTCTCAATTGTACGATCAAAAAATCCGTATTCTAATGCGAACATCAAACCAATCATCAGAATAAGTTCAAAGTAAGGAAATTGAATATTTTTCTTTTTCATAAGTATTACATTTGATTATAAATGAAATGTAATGCGCCGCAATAAATATTTTGTGCGAAAGATTAATTTTTTTACTTAAGTTTATTAAAATGTTAATTAATAGTTAATTAAATTATTTATATATTATAATATCAAGTGGTTAGGATTAAAAATTTAAGGATTAAAATCCTTTTCAATTTTACAATTTGTCCATGGTTCTTGTTTAAATTCTTTTTTAATCCTTGAAATCACATTATTTGCAGCACAATGACCTCGAAATAAGGCTTCTTCAAACGCTGGAGTTCCTAAATTATTATTAGCCATAAAGACTCGTCCAAATGGGCGTTTCAATATTTTTGCAGCTTTAGTCAAATGACCTGGTTTAGGTATATGAATCGAATATGGCCAACGTGTCGTTTCTATTCCAATTACGTCTAATTGAGTTTTCCACTTTTCAGCAAGAATTGGATTTAAAATTTTCTTTAAATCATTCGATGCAGTTTCAGCTAAATTAGAAGCAAGTTCTTTAGAAAAGCCCTTGCCCATTAATTTAGGATTTAAATGATGATAGATCGTTATGATTCCATATTCATCTTTTGGATTTTTTGAAAAATCTCTCATGCCTTCATATGCATTGATATTTTTATCCATCCAACGACCTAAAATAAAGTCTGTAAAATCATTCGGTCCAGTGTTTGGCATACGCACCCAAGTATCATAAGTAGCACGATAGGGATGACCCTTAAGTATTAAATTATGAACGGCATAATGAGAATACTCTAACTTCTCGAGCTGTTTAAAGCGTTCTTTGTCCTTCTTTTTCAAGTCAGGTAAAATTTTATTTAGAAATTTTAGTTGGCCAGTAAAAACTACGTATTTTGATTTAACGGAATGTGTTTTTCCGTCATTTATATAATGTGTAACTGCAAATTCAGGTTTATTTTCTATGTGTACGACTTTTGATTTAATTTTTACACGAACGAGTTTGTTTTCAGGTTTAACGCTTTCATCGTCCATCATTCGATCGCGTAAAATATGTCCAAAAGCACGAGATGCTTCGCCAGTACCGACTGGGGTTGTATAGCGTGGTACAATTTCAGAAATATAAAAATTTGCAAAAGCCATAGCAGAAATTTTATCAGCAGTTGAGCCAAGGGCCGATCTTCCAAATTGATCTAATAAACCAAGGACATCTTTCATGGGGTCCTTATGGTTTACATTTGGATCTTTCTTGAAGCGTTCATAAATCTCTTTCGAATGTGGGTCGGTTCTTTTTAGTATAGAGGCGGGCATGGAACGAACCCATTGTGCGGCAGTAAGAGTGTCTAGCTTTACATTTTCAAAGTCTTCCATTGGTTGATTGGGAATAAGTTTATCTTTATCAGCCATTTCTAATTCATGTTTAAAAAGAGCAAAACTTGCTGGAAGTTCTTTGAGTGTTTCTTCTTCCCATATCCCTAAATATAATTTTCCATTCCATAAAAAACTATCTGAAGGTTCAGGGATTTTGTGTTTATCGGCAAAATCAGCTAAAGAAACTCTATCTAGAATTTTTAATTCTTCTTCGTATGCATCAGTCCAGTAAGCGGCACCACGGTCGTATTGAATTTCAGTGGAACCCAATGTGCCGCCAAATGCGAGTCCACCTAGATTAGGTTCTTTTTCTAAAAGTAAAACCTTCAACCCTTGATCTGACATATATAAAGTTGAAGAAAGTCCTGCGAGTCCTCCACCAACTACAACTGCATCATATGTTTCTGCATCTTCAACTTTTTCATTTGTCATTTCTGGTTCGAAAGATTTTTCATCTCCACCCAGAACTTGTATTTTTTGTGGG
This sequence comes from uncultured Bacteriovoracaceae bacterium, assembly GCA_964589335.1. GTDB lineage: Bacteria > Bdellovibrionota > UBA1018 > UBA1018 > UBA923 > CAZPTV01. The sequence goes on along the minus strand of CAZPTV010000172.1, from coordinate 563 downwards.
GGAATATACTGCGCAACGTTCGATTCATTGCCTTTCTTTACCGAAGAACAAGAACTTAATAAAATCGACAGAAGTAGAATGCTAAATACATTTTTCATTTTTATTTTGCCTTTCAATTAACCTTTAATAGAAAATGGAGTGAAATTCGTTTTATAATCATAAAAATCTTCATTTTCTTTCTTTTTCAAAAATCCTACCACACGGTAGGTAACAGGGGTCATGATTATTTCTACGAGAACTTTTAATAAATAATTCATGAACAATACTTTTATAACAGTTTGCTGATCCCAAATTCCCCAAAATGCTAATGGATAAAATATTAATGAATCGACTAATTCGCCACAAACAGTAGAACCAATCGTTCTCATCCACAAGAATGATCCTTTTGTCATGATTTTCATTTTTGCTAATACAAAAGAATTTGCAAATTCACCGCAGAAAAAAGCAATTAATGATGCAGCCGTAATTCGAGCAGTACTACCAAAAATAGTTTCAAGCGCTGTTTGATTTTGATAAGAAGCATCTGGTGGCAAATGAATGACCACCCTACTCATGAAAGATGA
>CAZPTV010000171.1:0-4742 GCA_964589335.1 uncultured Bacteriovoracaceae bacterium | reverse complement strand
GTTTCAAAAATATGGTCTTGAAGAAGATAAAATTGCCCCACAAGACGATGAAGAAACCAAAGTGTTTGATCAATTAGATCAAAATAAAGAGCAAGAACTCCAACAAGAAGTAGATCGGCTGCATGAACGAATCCGTAAATTAGGTGAAGTGAATGTACTTGCTGTTGAAGAATATGATGAGCAAAAGAAACGATTTGATTTCTTAGTTATTCAACGCGAAGACTTATTGAAATCTATTGCAGACTTAGAGAAAGCCATTGAGCGTATTAATAAAACCTCAGAAGAAAGATTTAAAATTGCATTCGAAGAAATAAATAAACGATTTGAAAAAATATTTCCGATTGTTTTTGGCGGAGGTTGGGGACGGTTAGAAATGACAAATCCAGCCGACTTAAATGAGACAGGAATAGACATCATTGCAGAGCCACCTGGCAAAAAAGTGAGTTCAATTCAATTAATGTCTGGTGGAGAAAAGGCTCTTACTGCTGTTGCGCTTATTTTCTCAATCTTCTTAATTAAGCCAAGTCCGTTCTGCGTGCTAGATGAGGTAGATGCGCCATTAGATGACCATAACGTAGGTAAATTTAACGCACTTCTAAATGAGATGGCTACAAGAAGCCAATTTATTATCATTACACATAATAAACGTACAATGGAACTTAATGACAAACTCTATGGTGTAACAATGGAGGAGCCGGGCGTTTCCAAAATGGTCAGCATCCAGCTTCATTAATCAATGAAAAGACGTGAGTCCGATAAACTTACTCAGAACGAACTCGCGCAACAAGAGAACCAACAAGATAAATCTGTCCTCGACCCGCATGAAGCAAAAAAACGACGAAGAGAAAAAATATTAATCTTTGTTATTTTTGCTGTGTTTGTCACTGCAACATATTTTGAAATAAGACTTTCAAGTCTTAGTAAAAGTTTGCCATTTGTAAATTCTATATTCTTTTTTGGTCTTATCAATTTGAATATGGTTTTATTAATGATTCTGGTTTTATTAGTTTTCCGGAACATCAGTAAAATTTTTCTAGAACGAAGAAGACAGGTCTTAGGCTCTCGGTTAAAAACAAAACTCGTATTAGCATTTTTAAGTTTTACGGTTGTTCCTACGATTATATTGTTTTTAATTTCTTCTCTTTATATTAATTCAAGTTTTGACAAATGGTTCAGTATTAAAGTTCAAAATACACTGCAAGCCGCGCTAGACATTACACAAACATATTACAAAAACACATCAAGGGTTGCGCAACATTTGGCTGAACAAGTTGCACACGATTTAGCAGAAAAACAAGGCATTTCAATTTTAAAAAATAATAAAGCCTTAAGAAATTATTTGAAAAAAAACCTAGAGGCGCCAGCGGTTGATGGGATTGAAATTTATCTCGACCCTTTAGAAGAAAGAATCGTAGATACTTCACTTGAAAATAATGAAAATATTATTCCTCGATTGCCATTAGATATATTAACAAAAGTATTTTCAGGAACACCGACTAGTCTCGTTCAGCATTTGGGTGGAGCTGATTTGATTCGTGCAGTAACATCAATTAAAGATAAAAATAGTTCAAAAATTGCTGCAGTAGTAGGTGTGACGTTTGTTATACCTATCAGTCTTGTAAATAGGATTGATGATATCTCTTGGGTTATTCAAGATTATAAGGATGTAAATCCTTTAAAATACCCAGTAAAATCCACCTATTTTATCATTCTCATTATGATGACTTTATTGATTATATTTGTGAGTATTTGGATTGGATTATACTTAGCACGCGAATTAACAGTGCCACTCGAACGCTTAGTCACAGCCACTCAAAAAATATCACAAGGGAATTTAGATTTTGAAGTGATCAACCCAGGGAGTGATGAAATTGCAACTTTAACATCTTCATTTAATACGATGACTTCTCAAATTAAAAAACAAAGAGCAGAACTTGAACTTAAAAATGAAGAGTTAAGTGATAAGAGAGAGTATGTCGAAGCTGTTTTAAATAACATTGTTGCAGGTGTTGTTTCAGTTGATGCCGCAGGTTTGATTACTACAATTAATCCAACGGCTGAAAAATTTCTAAATATTCCTTCAACAAATGTTAATAAAAATGTTAAAGAAGTATTTGAAAATTCTTCTGCCCCCATTCTGTATCTCTATAATCAATTACTAAAAACGACAGATGAAAAAATGGTACAGAAACAGTTCTCTACTGGAGAGGGTGATGATTACAAAACGATGGTGGCGACAGGTTCTCGATTTGGAACAGGTTATGTGTTTGTAATTGATGATACAAGTTACCTAATTAAAGCACAGAGAGAGGCTGCGTGGCGTGAGGTTGCAAGAAGAATTGCACATGAAATTAAAAATCCATTAACACCAATAAAACTATCAGCTCAGCGTTTGCAGAAAAAATTTGCATCGCAAAATACTTCAGAAGCATCAATATTTAGAGAATGTACTGATACGATCATTAAAAATGTTGATGAGTTAAGGGATATGGTAAATGAGTTTTCTGCTTTTGCGCGATTTCCAACAGCAAATCCTACTCCTAATAATTTGAATGATGCACTTCGAGAAACTGTAGTTTTGTATGAAGAGGCGCATCGTTCTATTGCATTTATGTTTGAGCCTGAACAACGGTTACCTTTGATAGAAATAGATCGAGATCAAATAAAAAGAGTTATGATTAACTTATTAGACAATGCAGTTTCAGCGCTTGCAAATGGAGTGGGAAACAAGGCATCAATGCCTAAAAAAATTCATATTCGTACCTTTTATAATGAACAATTAAAAATTGCAGTTATTGAAATTGAAGACAATGGTCCTGGAGTTCCTGAAAATATCAGAAACCATATGTTTGAACCCTATTTTTCTACCAAACAAGATGGGACCGGATTGGGATTAGCAATTGTGAAAAGAATCATTAGTGATCATCATGGATTTATAAGGGTGCAATCATTAATTGATGAAGGAACTAAGTTTATTATTGAACTGCCTGCTAATTTGATGCAAAACGAAGTGTTGCCAAGTGAAAGCACGGAAGATGAAGATAAAAAAGAAAGCGAAGAAAAAGACAAATGGCAAGGGTTGTTCTCGTAGTCGATGATGAAGAATCAATACGTTCAAGTATTATCGGTGTTTTGACCGATGAAGGATATCAAGCATTTTCTGCGTTTGATGCGACATCTACTTTGGATTCAATTCAAAAAAATGAACCAGATGTTATTTTATTAGATGTATGGATGACGAGTCCATCCGGCGAGAAACAACAAGAAGGTTTAGATATACTTTCAAAAATCAAAGAAAGACATCCAGAAGCTGTCGTAATCATCATGTCTGGACATGGAAATATTGAAACAGCAGTTCGTGCTACAAAACTAGGTGCATATGACTTTATTGAAAAACCACTTTCATTAGAAAAATTATTAGTTACATTAAAAAATGCTTTTCAACTGAGAGATCTTTCAAGAGAAAATGAAAATCTAAGATCTCGTGTTGAAAAGGCTCGAGTAATGATTGCTGAAAGTGAAATTATGAAGCAATTAAAACAAGCAATTCGTAGAGCAGCTCCGACAAATGCAACAGTTTTAATTACTGGAGAAAATGGAACTGGCAAAGAATTAGTAGCGCAAATGATACATGCACTATCAAACCGATTTGAAAAGCCTTTTGTAGAAGTTAACAGTGCCGCATTTCCAGAGGAATTAATTGAAAGTGAACTTTTTGGACATGAAAAGGGTGCCTTTACTGGTGCTACCCAACAAAAAAGAGGTAAATTTGATCTTGCTCACCAAGGAACTCTTTTTCTGGATGAGATTGGAGATATGAGTTTAAAAACTCAAGCAAAAATACTTCGTATTATTCAAGAGCAAAGATTTGAACGTGTGGGTGGAAATCAAACCATTGAAGTAGACGTACGAATTATCGCAGCGACAAATAAAAATTTAGAAGAAGAAATTAAAAAAGGTAATTTTAGAGAAGACCTTTTTTACAGATTAAATGTTGTGCAGTTTCATGTCCCAGCTCTTAGAGATCGTAAAGAAGATATAGAACCACTGACATTACATTTTTTTAAAGAAAACATTTCTCCGGGTCAAATGACAAAAAAACTTTCGAAAGAAGCGCTAACATTATTTCAAAATTATTCATGGCCAGGTAATGTAAGGGAATTAAAAAACACAATCGAGAGAATAGTCATTTTTACTGACGAAAACGAAATTAATTATGACAATGTTTTACAAGTTGTACCGGCTTTAAAGAAAGTCAGCTCCCAAATTAATGCACAATCTAATGTGAGCATTAGTCATGTCAGTAACGAAACAACGAATCCAAGTTTAAAGTTAAAAGATGCAAAATCTGAATTTGAGAAAGAATTTATCATCAGAAAATTGAAAGAAAATGATTGGAATGTATCAAAAACAGCACAAGCATTAGGTATTGAACGAAGTCATTTGCATAAAAAAATCAATTCATTTGGTATAGATGAGAAGCTTTCAGACGATTAAACAGCGTTCCTTTCTTGATACTTCAATAAAAATTCGATAAAAAGCAGACTACTAGAAGGAGAATTCCGTGGCAGAGCGAGTAACCCCAAGATCAAAAGATTTTTCACAATGGTATCAAGATATCGTTATTCAAGCACGTTTAGCAGACTATTCTCCAGTAAAAGGCTGCATGGTTATTAGACCAAATGGTTATGCTTTATGGGAAACAATACAAAAAGAATTAGATATTCGATTTAAAAATACTG
>CAZPTV010000170.1:0-4775 GCA_964589335.1 uncultured Bacteriovoracaceae bacterium | reverse complement strand
CTAGAATATTCTTGTCCGTAAACTCTAAAAGTTCCGGAACTAAATCTTTCAACCATGTTAATCGTATTGAAAAAACGTCTTTTAGATTCTCTAATCACCTGCAATAATATCTGACATGAAATTAATTATATTATTTTTCTTATTTTTTATAAATTTTTCTTATAGTAATGAACAAAAAAAAGTCTATGCAAAATATAATTATTCGCAGGTAATCATTCGTCCAGGGGCACGCCTTGGTGACGTATTAATCGGACAATCTAAAAGCACCTTAATACAAAAAGGCTATACCTCAGACAAAGACCGCGACCCCAATCAGTACTTTAGAAAAAATTCAATTCTTGTTCGCTTTGAAAAAGATCAAGTCAGTCAAATGTGGTATGAAGGTAATATTAACAATCTTAGACTTCGTGGTAATAAATTTCCTTCTACAACTGACTCAATTACATTAACTAAATTTTTTAAAGGGTGTGAACCAAAAATAAAAGGAACAGGTGGAATTTTATATTACTGTGAAAACCGTGGAATTGAATTGAGCTATTCTTTTAATGACAAATTACAAAGCATCAGCGTCGTTACGCCGTCATTAGTTAAAAAAATCATTAGCAACGAATATTAAGTCATTAAATTAAAATATTTTTCTTAGATATATTTTCAAATATTCTTTAAGCTAAAACTTGTTTGAGCTTTTGTTTCACTCTTGAATAAATTGATGGAAAAGCTTTTTTCTGTCTATTGAAACTTGCAATATCAAAATATCTTTTAACTCTTTTATAATTTCCATTTTTTGGCTTTTGAAATCGGCCGTTAATGCTTAATGTTTCTCCGCCCCATTCATATCGAAACATAAAATACAATGAATCTGATCCAAGTGAGATATCACAATCAGCTTCAGCACTATTAATTTCTTTAAAACCACTTCGTGGCGAAAGCGAAAATGCTTTCTGATAGTCCGTAATATAAAATTTAGCAACCCTTTGCCTTAATAAAAATATCAAAGAATTTTTTTCTTTAATTCTTTTCAAATAGTTGTTCGCCTCTAAACTCATAACCTTTGGATCAATGTATTTTGCCTTAACCAATTGTGGTTTCGATTGCATTCGCAAAGAGTCTTCTTTATATTTTAATAATGCACTTTCATTTGAATGGTTTTCTTTTATTTTCCAAACTTCTCCCGGATATAAAACAATAGCTACCTTTTGCAACACATGCTGTATATAATGGACTACATCTTGTATTGCGTTTGCACACGTATTTAAATAATAATTTTCCTCATGACAGAACCAAACATAACTTGCAAATGGAACGATAATTGAGGGCTTAAATAAATCATTTTGACGTTTCATTTCTACTAATTTTCTTTTTGCATGATTTTGCATCATATTTATATCACCACGATTGCCAACCCAATTTGCATATGAAAACTGTGTAAATAATATGTCAACTTTGCCAATTTGTTTTGCAACATCCAATAAATCGCGATCTAAAGGAAAAATACAATCATTCATATTCAGCAAAGTGAGTGATCCTACCTTAACAGTAAGCCATGAATCACCACCAGCAACTGGCCCACATAATATTTTAAACCTAGGATTTATTTCAAACCAAACATTCGGATCTAATTCTATTATTGAAAGAAATCCCATTTCACTTAAATGATTTATAATTCTTTTATCTTCTGTTTTCTGGTAAAAAACAGTAATTTTGCTTCGATATTCTTTTGGTATTTTTGCAATATTTGACGGCGAAAAATGATCTGGATGTTCATGAGAAAACCAAATATGAGTAATTGAAGAAAAATCTTTATATTGAAATTTACTTTCAGATAATAATGACCACCCGTTATTAAACGCATGACCATCTAACCATGGATCACTTATAAAATGTATATCTTCAAAATGAATTACAAAAGATGCATGATTTACCCATTCGATTGAACCTATCATGAAATTTTCCTTATGAATCACTTCAATTTCTTAAAATGCTATTTCGTAGCTTTTCCATATTCAAACATTTTAGTGTCACAATTATAATTTGAAAGGTACTGCAACTTTTCAGATAAGTTATCGGCTCTTGGATCTTTTTTGCATATTAATAAATCTTTTTCTAAAGCAGCTAAAAATTTTGGCATATATTTTTTTATTTTTTTATAAAATGAAATTAATACTTCTTTTGATTCATCTGAACTATATGGAATTTTAAATAGTCTCTTAGACTCATTAATTTGTGTCATAATTTTAGACTCTGCTTTGGCCAGCGCAGCGTGACTCAATTTATCTAAAACATTTTCAACAGGCATGTAATCTTTATTGTTGTTAGATGAGCGCTCTCGCTCACTTATTCCATTTAATAAATCTATCAATGCCATTACTGCAACTTCGTCATTATTAATTTTAGCTTTATTTAAAAGGTTATTATAAGCAGAAATCATATCAATAATTATATGATTTCGGTCAAAGTAAGTTTCACGGTTGTATTTCAACATAAACTTAGAAAGTTCAGAATATTCTTTAGCAAACTTTTCAGGATTAGTATCCCTCTTCTTTTCCCATTCTTTTGCTTCAACTCTAAGAGCAATTACAACGATTTGCAGAATAATAAAAAAAGCAAATAAACATATATTTTTAAATAATATTTTCATTATTAATCTCCCAGTTCTTAAACTATAGCACTCTGATTGTTGAGGCCAATGTTTTTACTAAGGCGTTGGATTATTTCATTGGTCAATTGAATGAGCACATATTCAATGCACTGACTCGGCGCGGCCTGCGAACGACAATTATAAAATACAGAAAATTTGATTCAATACGCGAAATATTAATTAATAATTTTAAAAATCAGGTAATGTTATTCGCATATTGCAAAATATATTTTAAATTAGAAAAAATAATGAATACATCACCTTTAAAAAAAATCTGGGAAATTCCAGGGCCAATGCATCCCCAAAATTATACTTGGCTCATCAATACACCAACTGGTTTGTACTGGATTCATGGATTAATTGAAAAATCCGACATACTTGTTAAAAAAATAGATCTAAATTCTGGACTTACAACGACAGAAGCAACCTTTGATAATTTAGCAATTAATGATGTATCACCTATTTGGTATTCAGATAAAACATTGTACTTTAAATATAATTTCCATAGCATTCAATCGCTGTCGATGGGTGCAAATAAAATTAATACTTTAGTTCAAATTTCAGATCAAAATTATTTTAATCAAATAGGTAATATTAAAAATAATATTTTAATTTCTTCATCTGACCCAGATATGCCTAGAAAAAAAGACTATCTACTTTTCAATACAATGAATTGTGAACTAATACCTTTGTCTTATTCTGAACTTGATAATTATGCTAAAAACAATTTAATTAAACCAAATACACTCATCAGAACTACATTTGAGCCAATGTTTAATAAATACAGATGGTCTGAGTCAGAGGTTCTTGAAAGTGTTGTTATTTCTGAAAGTAATCCATCTTGGTCTCTAAATCTATATAATCCAAATAAACATATAATTTATTCAAATGTATATCCAGACAACTGGTTATCGCTTCCTGATTCAGGCCACTGGTACGGTAAGAAAGATTTTAGAATTACTTTAGGACATAGTCTTGTATGTAGTAATAGTGGGTTTTCATTCGTCGAACGATTTGAAAAAAATCCAACTTTTGAAACTATGAACATTAAAGTTGTCGTGTATTCTCGTAAACCTAAATGGACTAAATACGAATATAATTTACCATCAAATATTTGGGACCGCTTTGATAGCGGTAGATTTACCTCAGTCTTAATTGAAAACAAATTAGTGATTTGTAATGGAATAAGCTTAATTTGTTTTTCTTGTGACCAATGACTTCATTAATAATTTTAAGTAGAACGAAATAATGAATTATTTTTATCGAATGGTTTTTTTACTTACAAATAAAAAATTTCTTTCCCTTATCATATTTATCTATTCAATGTGTATTCTTTCCTTAAACAGCAACCAGATTGGAATTCTTTCTTCATATACTTTGGACGAACCAACTACTGTTGGCGCAACCTATGAAGCAGTTGCACGAAATGAATACAGACTCCGCTGCGGCTCAAATTATGCAACAGGAGTAAGCATTTGTACGTCGTTTTCAGGGTTATTAGATTCTATTTATTTGCGAGTAATCGGAAAGCTTACAGGCAATACTGCAATCATAGATGATTCAGATTATGCTGACCCAATTTTGCAGTGGTTTTTAATTTTTAAACGCGGAGTATTTGTTTGTCTAATGTGCGTAATATTCTTTTTGCTTTTAACTGAAGTCTTGCGCTCATTAGATATTCCATTTTTCACTACTATTTTACTCATACATAATACAGGCTTAAAACAACACGGCTTTGAAGCCGCTATGAACGCAGAAATGGGGTTAGGTCTTGCCATCTTATTTCTTTTTTATTTAAGACAATTGCAGTTTGGGGCATTTCATACGAACTGGCAAACAGTCCTGACTGCAATCATAGCAACATTTCGAGCTCCATTAATTCCTTTTGCTTTGCTCAACCTCAAAAATAAAAAATCCTTTTATATTTTTTCTTTTGTATTTTTAATTTTAATGGCTGGAATTTTCAGATCAAACTTTGAGCTTTACCATTATTTTTTAATCTCTTTTAGAGCCTCAAGCATTATAGGACATGGTTACAGTTACTATAAAGCTTCTTCAATTTTTGATAAAATATTTAATAATTTAAAATTAATTATTGATCACTCTTGGATTTTATTCCCCTTTGCAATTTATGGCT
>CAZPTV010000169.1:0-4776 GCA_964589335.1 uncultured Bacteriovoracaceae bacterium | reverse complement strand
ATTTTCAACTCCGCCTTTTTTTAGTGCCCTTTGTAGCTGTACCGCAATTTCATATAGACTGACGGGATGACCTGTTCCGACGTTATAGGTTGAAAAGCAATTTTTAACCAAGCAATGAAATGAAGCTTCTGCGACATCACGTGCGTGAATGAGATCAATTTTTAAATCTTCATCTCTATCAATAACAATCTTGTTATTCTTTTTTAATATTTCAATCCATCGCGAAAAAAGCTTTTCAGAGTTCAGTCCTGTTCCATAAATAGAACTAGGCCTTAAAATGCAGCATTTAAGGCCTTTTTTTATTAATTTATGTAATTCTTGTTCTGCTAAGAATTTAGATTCAGCGTAGTAATTATCTAGAAAATTTTGTCTAACGGGAGAACTTTCAGTAAAGGGTTGCGAGGAATCTTCATCATAGATGATTGCTCCAGAATAAAATACAAGTGGAATATTATTTTCTAAACACCACTCGGCTATAATATTTGTACCCGAAATATTAACTTTAAATATTTGTTCCTTGTTGGATGGATTTTTAGGAGATGGAATGTCGGCGGCCGCATGCAATACGGTATCAATTGGTTTTATAGAGTTTAATGCATGTCTGATTTCGTTTGCTTCATTAGAAAAATCAATTTTAGTCATATCGGAATTATTTTTACTAGAACTCGAAAGGACATGTATTTTTTTTTGTTTAAAAAAATGTACTAGATGAGAGCCAAGCATTCCCCGAGATCCAGTGACAAGAACTTTTTTCAAAACCATTGTAGGCGTTCACCTTTTGGAAAAGGTTCTATTAAATTGTTTTGTTCTTTATCCCTAATAAAAACTTCTTCAAGATATCTTAGAGCAATTCCATTGGTTATCGTTGGTGCTTCAATGGTTTCATTTAAAAAATATGAACGAATTGCCATTTCGGGTTCGTTAAATCCAAAATAGCTTCGTACAGCAGTCGTCCCAGAAAATCTTGCATTGAATTCAAAGGGTACGGGACCATTTTTTGTCATCATGAGTTGTACATTTAGGGAGGCACAAAAATTTAAATGCTTTCCAATTGAAATAAGCAAAGGGTGAATTTCGTCAAACTTCTTAACTTCAATATTCCAGGAGTTTCCAGATCTAAGGGTTCTTCGCGCAGTAAAGGGCCCAAGGAGAGAGCCATCTTTGCACTTAAATATGCTGCAAGTATATTCGTTTGTTAATTCATTTGATGGAATTGCTAAGCATTCTTGTAGGACTGGATTTAATACTTTTGGAAACGCTTGAATCAATTCATTTTCATTTTTAATAAGAAATACATTTCGGTTTGATGTCCCAGATCTTGGTTTGAGCATACACGGGTAATTAATATTCTTTGCAGCGGCACACGCTTGTTCAATATTAGTAACTGCATATGATTTTGCAAAGTTCAAATTATGTTCTCTCAGAAATTCAGAAGTTAAATACTTATCATCTCCGATGTTAATGGTTTCAATATCAGATACTATAATTGTTGAACCGGTTTCTTTTTCAATTATTGATTTATTTTTTGAGAAAAGTTTTAAGTCATATTCTGATCCAATCAGAATCACATCAGGCTTTTGTATTTTTAATATTTTAATTATTTTTTCTAATGCACCAGGCTCTTCGGATTTAGGGAGTAAAAATGACGATTCAGTTCGATAAAGTCCTGGATTGAGAGGACCAATGTCACTGCTCATGACATGCAAGGGTAGTTTAGAATGGTGTAGGGATTTAATAATGCCTTGGCCTACGCCGCTTCCGGCACCAGTGACTAAAACTCGAATGGCTTCCATAAGGATTCTTTCCCTTCCAAAACTCGTTTGGCATGTCCAACATCATTTGTATTATGTGCATTTGAACCCAAGACCATTTTTGCATTATATTTTTTACATTTTTCAATTAAAGCAAATGGCTCCGGATGGTAGTAAATATTAATTTCAAATGCTTTATCAGTTTTTGATATTTTTTTAATAAGCTCATCAAAGTACTTCATATCTGGTTTTATCTTAAAACGTCGAAAGCACATACCAAAAGGGTGGCCTAAAATCGATACCTCTGGATTGTCTAATGCTGACATAGCGAGCTCGAATTCTGTTTGTACAGCCGTTGAAAGATTAACATCTCTAAAGTCAACAACAGTGCCTTTTTCTCCGGGAAATCGATGAACACTTGCCATTACAAAATCTACTGAAGAAATAATATTTTTACTGATATCAATTTCACCATTTTTATTCAGTACTTTTACTTCTACCCCGACATGAGCCAGACATGTTTTGTTATTTAGGCTTCTTACTTCGTGGCTATATTTTTGAAACCAATCGCCAGAATCGGCTCTTGCATGTTCAGTGAAAAGAATGGTTTCCATGCCTGCAATAATCGATGCTTCATGCATTTGAGTAACCGTTTGTTTTCCGTCAGTCCAATTTGTATGCAAGTGAAAATCAGATGTATATTTCCCATGGCATAGATCATTTGTAATTTGATCAAGGATGGCATTTTTATTTGCGTTCATTGTATACAATGTAAAACAAATAATGAAATAACACATAGAATTAAGTATGGAAATATTAGTATGAGAGAGATAGAACGAGATAGAATGTCCAATCTTTCACTAAAGTTTGATCGCTTACCTGTCTGGCGGGGCCTACAAAACATCCCAGGTGTTTTAGATGCTTTTCCATTCAGTCTTTCTATTTCTAGTTCGGGACTGATTCAGCAAAACACCGAAGAATCAGTATTGCAGAAAATTCATCAGGCATATTCAGATTCTAAATACAATTTTATAACGTCACCGCCTGGTCTTAGTTTGTGGGGAACACGCTTAGGTAATGACTACATTGAATATGTTGAGAGTCGTGTTAAGAATTTTAAAAATTCTGATATTTTAGAAATTGGGGCTGGCACTACATATTTTGCAAAATATTTTCTAAATGAAAGAAAAGTTAAAAACTATACCGTGGTTGATCCTGCGATTTCAGATCAAGAAATAAGTACGGTTCTACAAGAAGTAAGTACAGGTCTAAGTGTGTTCAAAGACTATTTTACGAGCGAAATTTTTACAAAAAAATTTTCTTCGATACTTTCTAACAATTGTTTGGAGCACGTGCACGACCCAATTCGGTTTATGCAAGACATAAAAAAGGTATCTCAAAAAGATACAGATATAATTTTGGTGTTTCCAGATAATGAAGATCAATTTCTGCGTGGAGATTTAAATGCATTTCTTCACGAACATATCAGTTATTTCACAAAAAAAAGTGCAGAAAATATCTTTAATAATTTAGGTTTTGATGTTTTGGATTCGCGATCAAAACTTGATTGCTTATATTTTCATTTGCGCGTGAGCGGTGAGCACACACATAAACAAACGTCGTCTGGCGTTGAGATATTGTTTTCAAAACTTAAAGAACGAACATCCGATGTGATTAATCGATTTGATTTAATTCTAAAAAATAACCAAAATAAAAAAATCGCTCTTCACGGCGCATGTAATGGATTAAATAATTTATTATATTTCTCTAAGACTAATAATTTTGATCGAATTAATATCTTTGATGGTGATGAAATGAAAAAGGGAAAGTACCTACCCACTTGTCAGAATGCTATTCGACACTCTGAAGACCCTACATATTCAGAGTATGATTTAGTTTACATTGCCGCCGCAACTTTTTATGATGAAATTAAAAAGTTTCTTGTACAAAAACATGGGATAGAAGAGAATAAAATTCATGCAATCTTCTGAAGGCTCTCCTCCGTTAACTAAAAAAATATATTGGTCGATTAGAGAGGCTTTAAGAAACTCATTAAAAAACCATTTTGTTGATGGATCCAGAAAAATTTCAATACGAGGCAAAGAAATTAAAATTGGATTTTCAAACGCACTAGAAGGTTACAGAATTGCATCGTATGAGAGCAAAGAACCAGAAACATTAGACTGGATTGATAAGTATTTTAATTCTCATTCAGTTTTATTTGATATAGGCGCTAATATCGGCTTATATTCCGTTTATGCATCTAAAAAAAACAATGAAGGAAAAATATTTTCATTTGAACCCGTAGCTGCAAATTACTCTCGAATTCTAAATAATGTATCTATGAACCAAGCAAATAACGTTACGCCGTTGATGTTGGCTCTTTCAGATACTACAAAGCTCGATAAGATATATTTGAGCTCCCTAGATGCAAGTGCCGCTTTACACTCTTTTGGTCAAAGCACAGATAAAAATTGGTCTCAGGCATGCTTGGGGTTTTCTGTTGATCACCTAGTACAAGTTTTTAAAATTCCGCAACCAACGATGGTGAAAATAGATGTAGATGGATTGGAAAATCAAATATTACATGGTGCTAAAGAAACTTTAACGAACCCTGCATGCAAAAGTATTTTAATTGAAGTCTTAATAGATAACCAGGGGCATTCAGAGACTATGAAGATCTTAAATAACTATGGATTTCAGGTAGAAGAAAAAAGTAAATGGGTATGTAAAACCGTCGATGGAAGTCTTCAAAATTATATTTTCAAAAAATCTTAAATTACTTTAACTCATCAAGTTCGTTTGAATTCAAAATTTCATTTTGCTGATAATCACTTGAGGCAATCTTATCGAGTAAGTCAAAATAATATATCGCAGATATGCCGCCACCAGGTCTTTTCGATGTTAAATTGGATTCGCTAAAACGGTCTCCTTTTGAGATTTTAGTTTTTGCAATTAAACTTCTTCGAGCTACTTTCGCAATTTCTAGTTCTTGGTCGTTTGCAGTTTTTGTTCGTGAACCAAG
>CAZPTV010000168.1:0-4781 GCA_964589335.1 uncultured Bacteriovoracaceae bacterium | reverse complement strand
CACCAGAAAAAGTTTTTACAACGATCTCAAAAGGAGTTCCGAATACTGCGATGGCACCTTTTGCTCATTTATCAGCAGAAGACCGCTCAGGACTTACTTACTACGTTTTAACAACCTTTAAGAAAAAAGACTTCACAAAGAAAAAATAAAGAACACTTAAACAAGCCGGCTGAAATAAGTAAGCCGGCTTGTTTTTATATGAATCAAAATAATCCAATATTACTATTTGACGGCATCTGTAACACCTGTAATTTTTTTGTAAATTTAGTTCTAAAATATGAAAAAAATAAAAAAATAAAATTTGCTTCACTCCAGTCTGAAGCGGGTAAATCTCTACTCATTCAAAACGGATTCGATCCTAATTCTTTGGAAACTTTAGTTTTCATAATCGACAATAAAGCACTCGTAAGATCTGAAGCGTTTTTTAAAATTATTTCATTTTTAAGCGGGCCAATAAAAGGGTTCATTGTTTTTTCAATTTTACCTAAATTTTTTACGGATTTTATTTATAATTTTGTTGCGAAAAATCGTTATCGATTTTTTGGTAAACGAGACGTCTGTCGATTGCTCACTAAAGAAGAGCGTGGTTATTTTCTAGATTAGGGTTGATCAATATAGGTATACTCAGACAACCTTTGCTCATAATCGTTGAGCAAGTCAACTCCTTCGCGCGCTTTCAGAGCCCCTGCACGAACTTGCGTATCAATTGTACTCTTAACCATTTTTGCCAATTCAGAAGGATTGTATTGAATCGTAGATAATATTTCAGATACTGAATGTCCGCGTATGATTTCTTCAATATAATATCCGCTTTCTTCTTCTGGATCTTCAAAGACATGGACTTCATTGACTCGACCAAAAAGATTATGAACATCGCCCATAATGTCTTGATATGCTCCCATCAAAAACATTCCTAAGTAATACGGATTACTGTTGATTGAATGAAGCGCGAGCGTATCTCGCACATCTCGAAGATCAATAAATTTATCAATTTTTCCATCTGAATCACATGTAATATCCACTAATGAACTTTGATGACTCGGTTCTTCATTCAGTCTATGAATTGGCGCTATCGGAAATAAGTGACCAATCGCCCAATAATCCGGTGCGCTTTGAAAGAGCGAAAAATTACAGAGGTACTGATCTGAAAGTTTTTTGGTCATATCTAATAATTCTTCGGGAACATATTTTAATGTTGGAATAATTTTTCCAATTGCAAAGCAAATCTTCCAATATAAATGCTCCACTTTAGCTTTGTCTTCTAATCCTAGAAATCCAAGTTTAAAAAGTGTAAATGCTTCTTCTTTTCGAGCCAATGCATCGTTATATGATTCCAAAGCATTTTTTGAAGTTATTGATGAAAAAATTTCACGCATTTCCAGTACGACATCATTTTCATCATCTGTAATATCAAGACTGTAAGGTGTAGAACCTACTTCGATGGATCCAAACACATTCAAAACAAGAACTGAATGGTGGGCAACAATCGCACGACCCGACTCTGAAACTAAATTTGGTTCGGGCACTTCTTCAGCCGCACAAACCTCTTGTACAGTATACACAACATCGTTTGCATATTCTTGCATCGTATAGTTTGTGGATGAGTTGTAGGTTGTACGAGATCCGTCGTAATCAACACCTAGACCTCCGCCTACATCTAAAAATTCAATATCAACACCCATCTTGCGAAGCTTGGCATAAATTCTTGCTGCTTCTTTTGTCGCATCTTTGATTGTTTTGATATCAGTAATTTGAGAACCAATATGATAGTGCACTAGCTTTACACAATCTACCATATTTTCTTCTTTGAGCGTTTTGATCGCAAATAAAATCTCTGGTGTGGTCAAACCAAATTTAGCTGCCTCACCTCCAGAAGATTCCCATTTGCCGCTACCTTTAGTTTGTAGTTTAGATCGAATGCCTATTTGTGGTCTAACACCCATTTCTTTTGAAACTTTTAAAACCTGAATTAATTCTGTTAGTTTTTCTACAATGATAATAACTCTCTTGCCGAGTTTTATTCCATTCAAGGCTGTCTTTATAATCGAATAATCTTTATATCCATTACATAAAATTAATGACTCAGGATTATTGTTCATCGCAATTGATGCGAGCAACTCTGCTTTTGATCCTGCTTCTAAACCATGCTGATACGAAGCTCCGGCATCTAAAATTTCTTCTACGACTTCTCGCAATTGATTTACTTTAATTGGATACACACCCTGATAACGTCCTTTGTACCCAAATTCCTTAATCGCATTTCTAAAAGATTCATTTATGCTTACTACTCGATGTCTCAAAATATCTTGAAAACGAATGAGAACAGGTAATTTGATTCCGCGTGCAGCAATATCATCGACAACTTCTTTTAAATCGATTGTTGGATGACCGTTTTGTCGTGGATTAACAGTGAGATTACCTTTGGCATTAATTCCAAAATAGGAAAGTCCCCAGTTTTCAATGTTGTATGTCTTAAGTGACTCTTCAATACTCCAAGGTTTCATTGTGTGAGCTTTTAAAACTTTGGATCGAATGTGTAAATATGTTTTATATTAATATGTTGATATCTTGTGTGTTTTAGCTTCATTGCAGACAATTGAAGGATTAATTTCGTTTGTCTGGCCTTATCTTGATATCGAACTTTCTTGATTTCGCCCATTATGAACTTTTCCATTTCAACTGGATGAAAGCAAAAACCCTTTGAAAATTCATAAGTTCCATTAAATGGAATGAGTCTGCTTTCAAAAATATCCCCATTCATAAATCCTAGATTGATTTCGGGGTCTTTAACCTCATACTTTTTCTCTGAAAATAGATCCTCAACATAAACTGACCCTTTGCTAACCTTATTCAAATAAAAAATACTATGTATCGTATTACAAAAGCCTTTATAAATTTCAGATTCATCTGCCGTAAAGCTATCTGTCTGTTTTCTAAAGTAAAATTTGATTGGTGGCAAATCTACCCCAGGTAGATCACGATCAAAAACGTACCAATCCATGAAGATATTCATTCTTGATTCAAATTCAAGATCGTCTTCATAAACAACACCAGCTCGTTCAAAATATTCTTTTTTAGCATTGAATAGTTCGTTGTAATACTCACCTGTGGAGAACATTTCTACGACGGGATCTAAATACTTTTGATACATGTCAAAATCATAATGGTGTCGGCAAAAAAGAACAGAAAAAAATATAGATTGCTTATGTTTTTGCAAGCTGTTCATCCATACGTTAAAATAAATTACACAGAGGGTAAAAATGAAAAAAATTATTATCGTTTTTCTTTTGGTACTTTTTCAGTCTCAAAACTCTTTTGCATTGATTGTGAATTATTATTTAAACAATAGATGCACCGTAACCGTTGAGGGTGCCCCTGGATCAAATTCATCAATTACTCAACAAGGCACATCGGGCTCTAACAGCAATGGCTTGTGCTGCTCCGTTAACGGCACATGTTACAATGGGATTACGACAAATCCTACGCCTCGATCGACGGCTCCAACAAAAAAATGATAAATTAATTTATCATTTTAAAAAAACGATCAAATAAATAATCGGAGTCATGTGGCCCTGGCGCAGACTCTGGGTGGTACTGAACAGAAAATGCCTTAAGTTCAGTACATTCCAATCCTTCACATGTTCGATCATTTAAATTCACGTGAGTCATTTTAACATTTTTAGGAAGAGTCTTTTCATCCACTGCGAAACCATGATTATGTGAAGAAATTTCTACTGATTTTTCATTTAAGTTAAGTACGGGTTGATTTACACCACGATGTCCAAATTTCATTTTAAATGTTCGGCCACCCAGTGCGATTGAAAGTATTTGGTGTCCCATACAAACACCAAATATTGGTAATTTTCCAAGTAATTCTTTTACTGTTTTGATTGCGTATGTTGCCGTTGCAGGATCCCCTGGACCATTTGAAAGAAAAACACCATCTGGTTTATATGCTAAAATTTGTTCCGGGGTTGATGTAGCAGGAAGCACAACAATCTTTGCTCCACGTCTTGCAATTTCACGAAGCAAATTTAATTTAACACCGAAATCAATTGCCACAACTGTTTTAGTGCCTTCTTTTGAAAACCAATATGGCTCTTTTGTCGTTACTTCTTTTATTAGGTCACGTCCAAGAAAAGATGGGTATTTTGCAAAAACATCTATTGGATCCTTGGGAAGTTTATTTCTTTCCTCAAGACTTAAAATCAGCCCTCTCATTGCTCCCTTAGAGCGTATATGAATGGTTAAGGCACGCGTATCAATTCCAGAAATTGCTGGAACATTAAAGTCTTTTAGATATTTCTCTAATGATTGGTTTGATGAAAAATTTGACGGTTGTTGTACATTTTCATGCACAATAAATCCTGCAATCTTTGGCCCGCCATTTGACTCATTATCTACGTCATTAATTCCATAACTACCCATATGCGGGTATGTCATGACTACAATTTGTTGATAATAACTCGTATCGGTCAATACTTCCTGATATCCGCACATTGCAGTATTGAATATCACTTCTCCAAAGCCAGTGCTCGAACTTCCGAAACCATAACCAAGAAACTCAGTTCCATCTTCTAGCAATAGAACTGAATTTGGTTCTTTAAAATAACTACTTATTGATCCAGAACCCATCGGCAATCGCCTCCTACGAAGGTTGCTATTACACGACCCTTCATTGTTTTTCCAATAAAAGGTGAATTCAAACTTTTAGAGTGAAGGTCTTTTTCTTGTAAAGTAAATTCCAAGTCTGGGTTTGAGAGCATAAAATCAGCAGGAAC
>CAZPTV010000167.1:0-4820 GCA_964589335.1 uncultured Bacteriovoracaceae bacterium | reverse complement strand
ATGATTTGTTTGCGGACCTCGATTTTAATAATGAAAGATTAGCTAAATGAAAATTATGATCGCCGGTGCTACTGGACTAACTGGTTCAGAAATATTAAAAAATCTAATAAATAATACACAAGTCAGTAAGTTGCTGGTCTTTACGAGAAAAGAATTAAACCAGCAAAGTCAAAAAATCGTTAAAGTATTGATAGAAAAGTTCAATGATCAAATTGATATAAACGAGACGGCAGATGTCGGAGTGTGTTCGATAGGAACAACAATAAAAAAAGCAGGTTCTCAAAAAAAATTTTATGAAATTGATCATGATGCAATCATAGAATTTGCTAAACTCTGTAAAAGAGTGGGAGTTAAAAAATTTATATTAGTATCTGCAAGTGGTGCAAATGCTAACTCAAGAATATTTTATAATCGAGTCAAAGGATTAACTGAGTTAGATATAATAAAAATGAATTTTGAAGCACTTATAATTTATAGACCAGGTCTTTTGATAGGCAATCGGCATGAAAATCGTCCTATTGAAAGGGTTGCAGTAAGTTCTACAAAAGTACTTTCAAAGATATTGCCTAAAAAAGTAATAAATACATTTTCAACGTCTATAGAAACACTTGCTCGATGCATCGATAAAAATTGTTTAGATTCAACGGATGGCATTAAGATAGTAGAAGCAAATAGAATATATGACGTGACTGCTTAAGTGTTTATATTCTGATTATTAATATCTGCCGCACGAACAATACGATTGTGTAACGTAATATTTTTATCAAATAAAAATCTAAATAACAGACCTGTCCAAGATTTATGGTAATTTAATTTATCATAAAACTCTGGAGCTGAGCTACGAATTTTAGGTAAACGTGACCAGGGCACCATCATTAAGTCATGGTGTTCGTTGTGAAATCCAACGTTAAAGGCAACTTTGTTTAATGGACCATAATATGAAGTTGTTTCTTGATCAAAATTATTCACTAGATAATGTTCTTGAATCCAGCGCGCGCCAAACGGATGCAAGCCTACTGCAAAAATTGAAGACAAGAATAAATATAAAAATGCAGTATGTCCCCAGCTATAAATAATGAAAGTACAAAAAATAATTTGTGTTAATACATTTAAAAATGTCCAACGATTCCACATATTGATTTTTAAGTTAGCAGCTCTAAGCGGTTGGTAAATAATAAATGTAAGCAGCCAAAATGCTTTCCCTATAGGATTTGAACCGGAAATTTTAATTTCAATTGGCACAGCTAGATCTGCATCTTTATTTATTGTTCCTTGATAACGATGGTGTAAAAGATGAAATATTCTAAAGGATATTGCTGCTGGATAGCAAATTGGAATATTAGCAATAATCTGCATGATGATATTTGACGTGGATTTTTTAAACACTAAATTATGTGTGCATTCGTGAATTAACGTCCAGAGAGCATGACAAAAAGTTGCCCCTGCAATATATGCAACAAAAAGCATAAACCAAAAATTCGAATCTTTTAAAAGGTATGAAATTGCAATTTGAATAGAAACGATACCAAAAATATAAATCGCTGTTGATTTCGTATTTCCAAATAAATCTTTAAGCTCAGGGTGGCGTAGCAGGATCTCTTTTGTGCGTCCTATATGAGGCTCTGGGTATGCGACAGTTTTATATTGATTCATTCCAAGTATTATTTCATATAATACTTGGAATGACATGTTTCATTTTATAGATGGAACGATATTAGTTGTTAGGGCTGCGCTTTGGTGATTCCACTGAAGGTGAACTGTTTAATAGCTCTTTAATTGAGCCTAATGCTCCAAGCGAGCTTGCTGCCTCGTATGGTATAAATATTTTATCACCTTTGCCTGTTTGTAAGTCACCGAGTACTTCAATATAATTTGAAGAAACTAGATATTTTGCTGCTAATTCGGAAGAGCCAAAAGCTGATTTAATTTGTGTAATCGCTTCTTTTTTAGCTTCTGCTACTTTTAATATTGCAACGGCCTCACCTTCTGCGCTTTGAATTCTAGCTTCTTTTTCACCGACAGCGAGGTTGATTTGTTCTTGCTTTTGACCTTCTGATCGCGTGATGCGTGCTTGCCTGTCTCCATCTGCTTCTAGAACTTTTGCTCGACGTTCTCGTTCTGCCTGCATTTGTTTTTCCATGGCAACTTGGATCTCTCTAGGTGGAGTAATATTTTTAATTTCAACTCGATTAACTTTTGTACCCCACTTATCAGTTGCTTCGTCGAGAATTAATTTAAGTTTAGTGTTGATGATATCTCTAGAGCCTAGAGTTTGATCTAAATCCATCTCGCCGATAACATTTCTTAAAGAAGTTTGAGCTAATTGTGTAACAGCAAGCGGAAGGTTTGAAATTTCTAATGCTGCTTTTACTGGGTCAGTTATTTGTACGTAAAGTAAAGCATCGATATTTATAGACACATTGTCTCTGGTAATGACAGCTTGTTCAGGAACATCAAGAACCGTTTCTCTTAAGTCGAGTCTGGTGCCTAAAAAAGGTCTTCCATTAAATACCCAGTAAACAGCTCTTTGATTTTCTACAATTGGAATCATGAAACTTAATCCACTGGTAAGTGTGCGAGAATATTTTCCAAGGGTTTCAATTAGAACGCATTCGCTTTGTCTAACAATGACAAACGACTTCATAATAAAAATAAAAACAATAAGCGCTAATACAATATAAATAATTTCCATTGAACGAGTTCCTCTATTTTTTTACAATAAGTTTATTTCCGTCAACTTTAACAACAGTGACTTCAGTTCCGTCTGTTGGTGTTTCTCCATTTTCAAATACGGCTCTGAAGCGGTCGCTATACAACTGTATTTCACCAGTGTGAATTTTATATTTTTTACCAATCATTGCGTCCATTCCTGATGGAGTGTCTACTGTTTTTCTTTTCTTAATCCAATATCGAGACAACATTACTAAAGTAATTGCAGAAACCATTAAAACAATAAAAACTTTTGACGTGTCTTGATTGGTCTTTGCATACAGTCCGCTAATAAAGAATGAAGCCCCAATTGGAAGTAATACAAAACTTCCCGAAAACATTTCAAAAGTTACGAGAAGGCCGCCAATAATTAAAAAGATAATCCAAAGTTCCATTCTAAAACGATCTTAGTTGTAGAAATTATAATTGCATCAAAAATCAGAATGAGTACTCGATTATTTCGGCTCTTAAAATGCGGCACGTTAGTATTTAAAAAATTATGTTACTATTTTTTTTAAAAAATATTCAGTATTATTCTCCAATGGATTTTGGACCCGGCTGCCCATGGTATGAAATGCTTCAACAATATGGTGAAGCAAATGTAAAGTGGTGTGAACAGCGAATTTGTGCATTAGTAAATGAGCCCGCAAATGCGTGGAGTAATCTGGCATTTATTATTCCAGCTATCTTCATGATGATTGAAGCAGCAAAACATAAGGCAAAGACGTATTGGTTTTTTGGAATTTCCGTTTTTACAATGGGTTTTTTCTCTTTCACATATCATGCAACAAATAATTTTTTCACACAGATCTTTGATTTTATAGGGATGTACATATTTGTATATTTAATGGTTTGTCTTAATTTCTATAGACTTGGTTTAAGCTTTAAAAAAGCAATCGGCATTTATTTTTTATTAATTATTGTCTCGACAGCTGTAATTCCGTACATGAAAGATCTTGGCATTCCCTACCAAGCGATCATTCCATTTGGTTCTATGATTGTAATCTTGACCGAACTAATTGCTTATAAAAGCAAAAAAAGCGCACACGAATACAAGTATTTTTTTGGATGTATTATATGCTTTATTGTCGCAGCAGTTTTTTCACTACTCGATCTAAAGAGAATTATGTGTGATCCTCACAATCACTTTCTTCAAGGACATGCGATGTGGCATATTGTGGGTGGATTGGGTACGATTTCAGCGTTTTTATTTTATAGACAATTTCATTTTATATTTAAGCATTGATCAATTTACTCGATTTTTTCTATGTTTTTATGTAGTTTTGGATCATGAATACAATACTTCAAAAACTCAAAGTTAAAATATTTTCTGACGGTGCAGATCGACAAAGCATGCTCGAGATGGCTGCAAATCCAATCATCAGTGGAATCACTACAAACCCTTCTCTTATGCGTAAGGCTGGAGTTACTCAATATCGAGAATATTGTGTTTCAATCTTAAAAGAAATAACAAGCAAAGATATTTCATTTGAAGTTTTTGCAGATGATATTTCAGAAATGAAACGTCAAGCACTTGAAATTAAAAGCTGGGGTAAAAATGTGTATGTGAAAATTCCGGTTACAAATACGAAAGGCGAGAGTACGGCCTCACTCATCAAAGAACTAACAAATGCAGGTATTAAATTAAACGTTACGGCTGTATTTACAGTTGAGCAAGTTAAGACGGTCTGTGCTGCATTGAAAAACGGTGCTCCTTCATACGTTTCAGTGTTTGCAGGAAGAATTGCAGATGCAGGAGTTGATCCGATGCCACTAATGAAGGATGCATTAAAAGTCTGTAGAGACACAAGCTCTGAAATCGAATTATTATGGGCAAGCACAAGAGAGCCATTCAACATTATTCAGGCAGATCAAGTTGGGTGCGATATTATTACGGTTCCACCTGAAATTATTAAAAAATTAAATGTATTCGGAAAATCATTAGATCAATTTAGTCTAGAAACAGTCAAAATGTTTAAAAATGATTCCGACGCATCAGGGTTTTCGCTCTAGGAAAATTCTTTGTCAGTATCTGTTAATACCATCTCGTCCATCACTTTTGGCATTCTCGGAATGTTGTGGAGCAACCAAACCATCCCGGCGGTGATGTT
>CAZPTV010000166.1:0-4830 GCA_964589335.1 uncultured Bacteriovoracaceae bacterium | reverse complement strand
CGTCTGGAGATTTACTAGATTTTAAATGGTATTGGGCTTCATCATAAATTCCTAATTTCACTAAGCTGCACCCAAGAATTACTTTAAAGGAATCTGCGAGAGGTTTGTAGGTTGAGATTCCCATCATTGCTAAAGCAGCTGCATGATTATAATTAGATTTATTCAAATATAATTTAGCTAAGTCGTACGTAGCAGAACTAGCATCTTTCGATGAAAAAATAAGTCTTTGTATTTCTTCAATATCAGCGCTTGAGGGGTCATCACCAGGAGGAGTAGGTAAGGTATAGTCTTTCTTTGATAATAAATCATTTAAGTCAGGAGCTTTTCCTGATTTACAATAAGGCACACCTTTTTTTGCAGCGGCACTTCGTTCTGCTATTTTAAAACAACGATCATTATAAATTTTAGCGGTGGCAAGTGTTTCGTTTGCCTTTTGTTTTAAAACTGCTTGAACATCTGGATTTGCAGATGCGGCATCATTTAAATAATTTGCAAAAGATTGGTACAAGCCCTTTGTACGCAGAGACAACACTAATTCATAGAGTGGATCTCCCGAACCTTCAAGCCCCTGTAAGTAAGTGATCATTGTAGAAAACTTCTGTGCTGTTGGCTCAATCGAAGCAAGAGCACGAGAAGAACTTGAAATTGCAGATTTTGTTGCTTCTATTTGCTGGTCTACGCGGTTTAAATTTTGCCATCTACAAACTAATTGTTTACTTTGAGAACCGCAACGAGCATCAATTTCTTTTTTAAGTTTTGTTCTATAACCTTCATCTAAACGATGCTGTGACTTGTATAAACTGGTCAACATGTCATCGTTTAATCCCATGCTAAATAATACATAAAGCAGACTTCGATCGAATTGAACGGGAGTTTCTAATAAATCTGCAATTTGATCACGTACTCTAATTTTGGTAGTTTGAGGTAATTGACCTGACATAGGATCTTTAAGTAATTTTTCTAAAAGATTCCAATCACGCAATAATAATGTAATTTGAACTGCTTCTTCAAAAGCAGCAACTTTATCTTTTTTACCATAGGTATTGTCTTGAATTAACGTTTGAAGTTTTTCGATCGCCCCGTAAAAGTCTCCAATCTTACTTTTTTCATGTGCAATAGAACTTAATATTGTTTGTTTCTTTTTCGGATCCTTCTCTTTGTCAGCCATTGCTTGTGCGGCTTCCAAAAAGGTTTTAATATCTTTTTCAGATTTAGAACGTGCAAGTGCTTGTTTGAGTGCCTCATTTCGAAGTGTCGGATCATCAGAGCTAAGTGCAGCAGTCAAGAAACTTTTTCCTTGAGCAGTTTCATCATACCCAGAGATGGCTTTAACTTTTTCATTTAAAACCTTACTTCGGGCTTGTTTTTCAATAGTTGCAAGTTTTTGATTGAATGCTGGATTTGATAATTTAAGTGAAAGCATTTTTGTTGCCCAAGTTTCTAATCCTGCAAATTCATTTCGAGTGTTGAAATAATCTAAAATCAATTCACCTGCAGACACAGATTCAATCGTATGTCGAAACTTGCGCATAAATTCAAATGCTTTATCTAAAACTTCTGGAAAAAATCCTTGTTCATATTCTGCTTTCAGACTGACAAAGGCTAATTTAGCATCGTTTTTCTTTAGTGGTAGTAAATCAGTATAGAGGGCAATGGATTTGATCAGTAAGCCTTTCATGCGAACATTTTCATAAAAACTTTGTTCAACTCGTTTTTGAAGGCAAAGGATTGCATTTTCAAGTAGTGCACGTTTATCGTTTGTAGAGGGTTTTCCGAATTCTTCTTGATACACGCGCAAATAGTAATCGCCACTTCGCAAATAATCACCCATGGCAAAATAGACATCTGCTAGATTCGTTGCGAGTTTTACTTGGTTAGAATTTTGACCAAAATAACTAATATAGAGTAAGTAGAAATCTCGTGATCGTTTTAAATAAAAAGTCTTTCTTTGTGGATTCTTTTCTGCCTTGGCATAAGAATGTGCCGTTGTTCCAAGGTCGCGAATTTGTTTCTCAAAAAAATTATAAGCTAAGTCATAAGTTCGTTTTGGAATTTCATAAAATGAAATCCATTCATTGAACTTTTCTAATAAGAATCTCATTTCCTCATAAGGAACGTTGATGCGTTCTTTTATAGGAATCATCAACAAAACTTCATGATAAATATTGATGATTTTTTGAACATCTGGCGTTCGCTCACTTAATGTTCGCAGCAGTTGTATGGCATGGTCGTATTTTTTAAGATTGATATATCGGAGCGATAATTTTTCGATGACTTCTTGAAAGTGGTTTTCTGTAGGAGCTAATTTAGAATAATACTCTACAGGATGAGGGTCTTTATCGTAAACTTTAGTATAACATCGAATAGAATCAATGAGTGCTTCTCTTTTTAAATCAGTTTTAAATGATTTTGTTTTGAGTGATATTTCATAAGGATTATCTTGTTCTTTCAAGGTTGGATCTTGAATGACTTGTTCAAATTGTAAAAGTGCATCTCGAAACTTTTCTTGGCTAATATAGATCAATCCAATTCTATATTTCGCAAGATTTCTTTCGTAATCAAATTTAACTTGGCTGACTGGTTTTAAGTAAGTCATTGCTTCTTTATTATCGCCTTGTTCAAAGTGATACTGACCAATTAATAATCTAACTTTCATAGCTTCTTCTGAACCAGGATAAGTTGATAATAATGTAGAGCTTGTTTTTAAAAACGAAGGAACTTCGTCGATAGATTTTTGTGCTAAAGCCATTCTAAATAGTGCTTGGCTCCTTCGATCGAATTTTGGAAAGTCAGATAAAATACGCTTATAAATATTGATTGCTTCTTGTTGCGCTTCTACTACAGGATTTAATGCTTTATCTGGAATACCGGTTCCGCCACTTTTCTTCGTTTTTTCCATTTGTAAGTAATAAAGCGTATTTGATTTTTGAGACAATAAATCAGCTAGATTCATATACAATTGTGCAAGAAAAGGGGCATTTGAACTTTGAACAATCTGATCACGAGTGAGCTTAACTGATTTTTCAGTGCGGTCTAACATGACATGAAGCTTTTCTTCAAACTGTTCTGAATTGAGATCGTCTTCTTCAGGTGAAGTTGCACTGTAACTATTGAAAGCTAAAAATAATTGCGTGATCAGTAAAATTGAAATTAAATATTTCATTCAGAACACCGGTTAGGTAGCATGCCCCAATATTTATTTCTTTCGTCCTTCCAGAAATCTCCATATTGGTTCCAGTGAATTCTAAATGTGTTGTCATTCATTTCTTCAACAGAAGGGGAGTCTTCATCAATAGAAGGTTTAAAGACTAAATCTGGATTGTATTTTTCACGTTGCACATCAAAAAGAAAAAATCTTAGATTTTCATCTGTCATAATTAATTTATTTGCCGCTGACTCTCGTGCACGGTTTAAGTAAGATATTTTTTTACGATTGAGCATTGCGATTTCAGTTTCATATAAGTGCTTTGCAAGTGGCTTTAGTTTATCTGGTAGAGCGCCGATGAAAGATCCTTCTTTAGCTAATTGATTTATGAGGTATTGAATTTGTAGTGCATTTTGAGCATCAGGAGTTTGAATTTGATCTAATGATGGGTATTTAGAAAGCATTTCACCATGCTTGATTCCTTTTAATGTTTCTGAATAATCTCTTTGAAAAGTTTGAATTAATGCTTCAGTATTTTGAATTGCACAAAGATTACGATAGGACAGCGCTCGAATCGTGTATTTTTCTAAATTCAAATAGCGATCCTGAGTTTTCGATTCCATGTTATAGAGCATTCCTAAGGACTCTTGGTAGCGCTTTAAATAGAATAAATCCCATGCAGCCTCTAACCAGTCAGATGGAATGATGGGTTCGCTTTTTAATAAAAAATTTGAATAGATATCAAATGATTTTTCATATTCTTGTTTATCAAAATATACACGTGCTAAAGTACGAGCAACTTTCTTTACAAAAATTGCACGCTCTGGCCCCAAGTCTTTTGATAAAATCGAACGGAGTTTTTCTTCGGCTGATTTGTAGTCTTTTTTTGTATAGGCATCGATTGCTTCAAAAAATATATATTTTTGATAATTGGCTTTATCGATACCTTCTAAATATATTTTTGCCCATTTATCTAATTTGCGTTCATGATTCAAAATAAATTTATATAAATTATAACTATTTAAAAAATCATAATCGTCTTTGGCAGGGGTTAGGTCTCCTGTCTGAAAAAAATTCTGAATTGAAAAAGGGTAGCCTTCATCTGAAAGGCGAATAATTGTTTTATAAGCAAATTCCTTTGATTCAACATCATTAAAAAATCCTAAAATTCTTAACGATGCAGTGAGAGATCCAAAGTTCATTTTATTTTCATTTAAAGATTTTAATAAATCTGTCCAGATTGCGGGTTCTTTGGCAATTGAAGGAAGTTGTGCTTGCCACTTTGGTTCGGCAGCGAAGCTCTGTGAAAAACATAGAAAAAAGAATATCAGTACAACAATTCGATTACAGACCATACCCCATCCCTAATGTAAAAGAGATGTAATTTGTAAGATTTGATACGGTCATGTGATTGATCGCTTCAAAGCGCCACGAAAAATTTTGACTTGCAAAAAATTCAAATTTCAAACCGTAATCGACTGATAAAGAATTATCAACATTCGTTTTAATGTAACCAGCACCTCCAATGACAGCACCTTTAAAATAACGGATATGTTTTTTTTGATAAATTAATTTACCATTTAGAATCGTGTATTGAAGGTGACTGCCTAAGATCATATCAACACGTTTTATTTTTTTTGGATTTACATTGTATTTATCAGCCAGTTCAGTGGTGAGATCGTTTT
>CAZPTV010000165.1:0-4909 GCA_964589335.1 uncultured Bacteriovoracaceae bacterium | reverse complement strand
ATTGGACATTTCAAGGCGAAAAAGTTGATTGGTCAAAGTTAGCTAAATTTTATTTTGCAGAATTTATTCGCAGATCAAGAGTGACGAAAAAAGAATCACAAAACCAGATTCTTTTGAAACAAATCAAAAGCCTCCTCCAAGAGAAGGGGATTGATATTTGATTGGCGGATCAACTCCGATCCATTCAAAGAATAATCTCCAGCTAAATCGATTTGACCTTTACCTGGTACAATTAAATTTTCATCAAAACCCAATACGTTTGCAAAACGCATTCCCATGTCGTACCAACTTAACTTTGTAAGTCCACCCAAGTTATAAATTTCATTTTTAGATTCATTCACTATGGCCCAATCAATTGCTTCACAGGCTTTTTCAATAGATAAATAATTATGAAATTCATCCTGTGGCAATTCGACACGCTCACCGACTTGAAGCTTCATACGAATTTTATCAAAAATACTGGGATAGTAGATACTTCCAACGCCAATTAATGGTGAAAATCGAAAAATTGTATAGGTCGTTGCCTTTCCTTTAATGACGTTTTCACCTGCTAACTTACTCTTACCAAACTGTGTTCCAGGAAAAACAGGATCAGATTCATCATAATTTCCTCGAGTCCCTTCATAAACATAAGCGCTTGAAATATAAATGAGTCGGTGCGGAACCGTATCTCCTGCTGATGAAAGTGAAATGGCTCCTAACGCATTGACTGCATCTGCAAGTTGAATTTTTTTTGCACATTCCATAAAATCGTTAATTCCAGCGCAATAAACCATCACATCAGGATTCATAAGAGTAAAAAGCCGCTTCATGAATTCACGATCAGAAAGCGTGTATACAACTGAAGACTTACCAGCGTAATGCACAATGTGCTGATTGAATGCTGCAATCACTTTATGCTTCTTTGAAAGTGTTCGAACTAAGTTTGAACCCAGATAACCACTTGCGCCAATTATAAGGACTGTTTTTCTCATACTTACTTTTATTATGAAGGATTCTTGGTTAAAGTGAAACCATGAATTCAGAATATCCATTATCTATAAAAAAACTAGAAACCGATGCCAAAGCACCCGTAAGAGCACATTCCGACGATGCTGGTGCTGATCTTTTTTGCCTTCTAGGCGTTGAGCTCCCTATGGGGGTTCCTGTTAAAATCAGAACAGGAATCGCAATGGCAGTCCCCTCAGGACATGTCGGAATGATTTGCGATCGTAGCTCAATGGGAGCAAAAGGTATTCGTGTATTAGGTGGAATAGTCGATGCTGGATATCGTGGTGAGGTTCAAGTCATATTAATAAACTTAACGAATCAACCCTTATCCATTTCAAAGGGGGATAAAGTTGCTCAGATTTTAATTATTCCCATTCGTTATTCACCGATTCATGAAACAACAAATTTGGATGATACTGCTCGAAGTGCAGGTGGTTTTGGAAGTACGGGAAAATAATTTCATTCAAAACTATATTACTTTAATATTAAGGACAATTTACATTAATTGACTTCAAGCTTGAGACGATATTATAAATAGTTTATGAACGTTATCTTTAAAAAATTTTTTCAGACTATGCTTTTTATCATCATTTTAAGTGGCACTGCTGGCATGGCACTTACCTATTACAAAACATGGAATTTTAAAAAAAGTGGAACCATCCCACTTGAAGAAAAATTAGAATCACAAATAAAAACCAACCAATAAGGAGATAAAATGAAAACCGTATTCCTTGGATTCGCGTTACTGATGAGCTCTGCATTTGCAGATGATCAAGTGAATGAAAGGGCCAACCAATTTAGTGCTGGTTTAGCAAAAAAATATAAATGCACAGTCGCATACAAAGTGGACGGCGCTAGCATTTCTCCAAGTACAAATTTGGATCGAAAAAAAATTACATCAGTCTTGGGAGCAGTAGACTATGAATTGAGACTTGCTTGTAAAAAATCTGCAGAAAAACTTAAAGCAATCACTACGGTTACACTAAGCTGTGGTAAAGATCCGGTTGCTAAAAAATGCACACCAGAACAAAACTTAAATGGAATTAAAGCAACTCAGAGTGGTAGCACGATTTCATTAGTCGGGAAATACGTAAACTGAGAGTGTGGAGAATATAATACAGGTAAAGAAGTCGCAGCAATTTTAAATAATTTAAAATAATTAATTAATACCATAATAAAAAAACCCCAAAAAAATTATCTTTTGGGGTTTTTTTATTAACTCGCTTTATAAATCAAAGAGCTTTTTTAAGTAAATCTTTCAATGGACCAGCTTTTTTCCAGTCCATGTTTTCGTAATTACCAACAAAAACTAATGTGCTTCCATCGAGTTTAAACGCTGGAACTGCCATGCTCGCATCATGTCTGAGAACAAGCTTTTTCATTTTCTTAGCTAAAGATTTTTTAAGTGAATCATCACTTGAAGCACCATTAACAATGACACCTGTTACGGTCTGTAAATTCGCGCCTAAACTTTGTGCGCCACTATAACCTACTTTTTCAAACGTATTCCAATCGATGTCTGCTTCAATATCCTTTGTTCCAAGTGCTTTATTTATGGCTTTTGCAGAACCTTTTAAGTCCCTGTTTTTAATGTCAGCTTTTTTTTCATTTGTAAAAAAGCTTTCTATATCTCCGGTCGCAAAAGAAGTTTGTGAAGCGATAATACTGATCAATGATAGAATAATTAGTAATGTTTTCATTTTTTTATCTCCTTCAATTTATTCTTCTATTTTTCTTAATGTAACCGCTGGATGGCCATCATCCAGCTCTAATACCACTTCATTTCCATTTGATTTCCATTCGCAGTAAAATTCAGAACGCTTTTTTTCTAGATCATCTAAAAAATTCTTTATTGGACATTTGGTAGAAGTACCTAAGTTTTTTTCAAGCGCATTTAATATTTTTTTAACCTCTTCTGCTTTGAAAGTATCGTAATCAAGTTGTGCCTGAAATCGAGTAACTTTTTTATTTTCTAAATTTGACGATACTTTTAGAACAGCAAGTGACTTAACTCCCCAGAGTTTGCATTTTGAATTATCAGAAGGGCAATAACTAATTCTGCAAGTTTCTTTATTTGAATCTGTATCTGACTTCATACAATTAAATAAAGTTTTACCATCTTTCGCCTTTGGAAAACTTGAAACAAGAGAAGCATAATCAGTCCCAATACTAATTCCAGAAACATTTAATCCTTTTTCAGCGAACGAAGTGTTTGCTGAAATGAATAAAATTGCGATAAACATAATAAATTTGTACATATTCATTTTCTCCTAATTTGAGTTTGATAATTTTAAACTACATTGAATCTAAACCCCAGAACCAAATTTGATCTTGGCTTTTCTGAGGTATTGAATTTAAACATTTAATTAGACCTAACACGCCGCTTTGAACTTTTGAATTTTCAGGTAGGATTTCTCTTATAGGATCTTTTAAGTTTGGATGAGTAAGCCAGATCAATTCTTGTGAGCGCATTAAAATCTGTTTTAATAAATAACGAAGAGATTCTGCTTCGCCTCCCCATTCATGAATTATATTTTGCATATCCTTACCACGTCCTATTCCCACGTACGCGGTAATTTCTGCCGACTTTGTATTTTTTAAATGATAGCGTTGAACTGATTTAATTTGCGTTAAACAATTCCAATATTCATCTGTACGGTCTGATCTCATTGCATGCTCTCTATATAATAGAGAGAGCTTTCCTGGTTCATCCCAACCTGGAATAATAAGTCCTTGAGGAGGCCCCTCATAATTAAACCCGCCTAATGAATAGAGTTCTTGCTTACCAAAAGTCTTGAATCCGACTTTTTCATAAAACTCCTCTTGCTGGCTCCATAAAACTAAAGCATCTAAATTCTTTTCACGACCGAGCATTTCCATTTCTTCTAAAATTTGTGTTGAAAAGCCCTGATTTCGAAAGTTCGGATGAGTAGCCACTGCCGCAATAATTCCAATTCTATAACTTGCATCTGGAATAATCATGGATTGTTCAAATAGCGAAGCGGACGCCGCTATTTGTCCATCTTTGTATATGATTCGAGAATTCTCTAGATTTTGAGGCAAAAACAGCGGAGCGAAATCTATACCAAAACTTAATGGCTGTTCGTATAAAAAAACTTGATCCAAGAATTGAATCCAATCTTCAACTTTTTCAGGCTTACAAGGCTCCATATTGTTTATTGTACACTCAGTTCATAAAAGTAGGCAATTTCTTCGCTAAATATTTCACTCATGTCTAAAGTACACACGATTTTTTTCTAAAGTGTTTTCACGACACACCGATGAGGTAAGTGTAAGGCGCGGGACGTGGCAAACAAAATCCTGTGCATTACACGGAGCTCTCAATGGATGAGAGTTCTATTTTCAAGGAGGAAGATATGGGTCTTCGTATTAATACAAACGTAGCTGCTCTGAACTCGCAAAGACATTTGCGATTGACGAGACAGAATTTAGATCGAAGCCTTGAGCACTTATCTTCAGGATCTAGGATTAACCGCGCTGGTGAAGATGCTGCTGGATTAGCGATCTCAGAAAATTTGAGAGCGCAAATCAGAGGCTTGCAACAAGCTGAACGAAATGCACAAGATGGTATAAGTCTAGTGCAAGTCGCTGAAGGTGCGTTGCAGGAAGTAAGTAATATTCTCGTCCGTGTCCGCGAACTTGCTGTGCAAGCCGCTTCTGATACGGTGGGACCTACCGAACGTAAATTTCTGAACTCAGAGTATGAAGCTTTGATGTCAGAAGTAGACCGGATTGCGAACGCAACGGAATATAATAAAATTCCACTTTTGAATGGGCAAACACCGACATTCGAAATCCAGGTTGGAACCAAAAACAATCCCAACATTGACCGAATCACCTTTTTTGATACATCTTCTGCTGATGTCAACTCGGTCGCACTAGGGATCAATCTTTCAAA
>CAZPTV010000164.1:0-4936 GCA_964589335.1 uncultured Bacteriovoracaceae bacterium | reverse complement strand
CTTAATACTTGTACCTGATCACCAACTTTAAATTGAGATTCTGTGTGTGTATTTTCGTTTATATTAATATCAGTATCTGTTAAATCGATTTTAGCTTTTTCTTGAATATCATTTAGTATTTTTTGCAGATCTGCTCTTTGTTTATCTGTATTTTTAATGATTCGAGTTTTTGAGAGTGACTCCTTCCAGCGATTAAATTCATTTTCTGCTTTTTCTTTTAGTTCAGTCAATAATGTTTTTACAGCGCTCTCAAGCGTATCAATTTTACTTTTATATAAGGCTTCATTACTAGATTTAGATTCTTCGATTTCTTTAATTTTTTTATGATAGCTATCTTCTAAGTCTGTTTCTTTTTGACGTAAATCTTTTTGAGCTTTTAAATAGTCAAGTTTTGCATTTGAAATCAAACTTCGTGCACGGTGAATAATTGTACTTTGTAAACTTAATCGTTCTGCAACTTCAATGGCATGACTTGACCCAAGTTCATCAGGAATCATTCGATAGGTAGGAGCACCATTCATAAATTCCATTCCTGCTAATTTAAACTTTGGATTTGATTTTGAGCGTATTGCAAGCTCAGCAAAGTGTGTGGTTACGACTAAATGGTGACCTTGTTCAACTAGCTTTTCTAAAATTGCTTGTGCAAGTGCACTGGCTTCTTCTGGGTCAGTGCTTGATAAAATCTCGTCAATTAAGAATAAGCATGGGGTTTGTTTTTCTTCTAATGCTAAACGCAGATCTTTGATTTGAGCAGAAAAACTGGATAGTCCTTTTGAGATGCTTTGATCATCACCAATGAATGCCATTATTTTTGAATAAAGTGGGATTGATGAGTTCTCTTCAACTGGAATGGGAATACCTGCTTTTACCATGAGAGCGGTAAGACCAATGGCTTTTAATAATACAGTTTTTCCTCCAGTATTTGGACCAGATATTATTAAAGCTGACTTAGTTTGATTTAATGAAATATCATTTTTAACGATGTCTTTAGAATAAAGACCAATCAATTTTTGATGAATCAATGCAGGATGAAGTAAGTTTTTCAAATTCAAATCTTTACTCTGGTTACTTGAAGTAATACTTGAACAAAGACCCCATTCATTTGATAACGCTGCAATTGATTGAATTAAATCTAAAGAGGCGACTTGTGTTACCCATGAATAATACTGTGAAGCAATGCTACCCAAACCCTCACTTAAAAGTTTTAAAATTCGATACTCTTCCGCTCGAATAGAAAGATCTAATTCCTTAAGCGCATTATTTTCGGTTGTAAGTTCGGTCGGTTCAATGAAAACAGATTGACCAGTGTTACTTTTACCATGAAGTGCACCTTGAATTTTTGATTGTTCTGAGACTTTAACAGGTATGACATATCTTCCGTCAATAATATCGAAAAAATTATCCTGTAAAAAACCACTAGAGTTCCAAGACTTAAGTTTTGTTTCTAGATAATTTTCAAACTCCTTCTTTTTAGATGCTCGTTTATCGCGCAAATGTTTTAACTCAGGAGATGCAGTATCTAAAATAAATCCTTCTGATGAGATTGCTTTTCTGATTTGTGAACAGATGGGTGGAGTTGGTGGTGATTTTTCCCAGTCTAAAAAAAGTAATGGACAAAGAGAGCGGTCTTGTTTGTGGTAGCTCTTAATTTCTGAACCAACGAGAGCGACAGTTTCTATTAGGTGACTGGATACCCAAAGATCTTCTGCAGACAATACGCTACCTTTATGTGCGGCTTCTAGTGCGTGACTAGGGTCGCGCGTATTTTGAAGAAAAGAAAAAACAGGCCGTTTTTCATCGAGTAAAGTTCTAGCTTCTTTAACTCGTAATAAAGTTTGTTTTGAATGATCAGCATTTTCATAAGGAGTATGAACCAATGCTAAATGTTGGCCAATGGGTGATTTGGTACGCTGTGATAGCTCTGATTGAATCAGTCGCCACTCTAGTGGGATTAACGATCGCATGGTAAGAATATAACAGGATGAGCTTGAATTATCTAGAAATTGAACGAATGGTTAATGAAAATCGGTCTTTTATTGAGAATTCGATCATTGAAGAAGTTTGTCTTGTACAGTGGAGAATGGGTTTTAAAAAGACTCGAGAAATACATGACCTCAATCTAGGTCTTAAAATCGTTCATAAAAACCAAGCACAATGGTTAGTATTTGCATTTAGAAATCCTTGGGTTGGTGTTTTTCTTGCTTCATTGGAATGGTTCTATCCTACAAAAAAAAATGACTGGCCAAAGGCTTTTGATCATGCGCTTGATTTACGACCGATCATTACTGGAAGAACTATAAAAACTATTGAGGCGACTAAAAACGACCGGGTCGTGATTTTAAACTTAACGGACGGTTCTAGTTTTAAGGTTGAATTATTTCCTGCAAGACCGAACTGGATTTTAAGAGAGGCGAATGAAAAACAAATTGCATGGAGAAAAAAAGAAGTTAAGGCAGTTCCAAATAGTGATTCAAAGCAACTCAAGCCAGGGTTTCTAAAGATTTCTGTCAGAGAGTTTGCAGATGATTTAAAAAACACTTGGTCAGAGCGCTGTTTAAAATATTATTCAGAATTGAGAGCGGCGTTTTTATATGATTCGCTTAGAAAAAATTTAGATGAATTGTTAGAAGAAAAATCAACCAGACTCATTCGTGTCAAAAATGAAAATCGCAAAGCATTTGAAGAGAGTAAAAAAGCAGAACAAATTAAAACTTATGGCGATGCATTGCTTGGATCGAAGCATTTATTGAATGAAAAAAAACTAACTAAAAATATTGAAGTAGAGTGGTGTGAAAAATTGTTACAAATTCCATTAGATCCCAAATTGAGTATTTCAGAGAATGCAAAGAAATATTATGATCGATATAAAAAACTCAAACGTTCAGAGAAAGAATTATCTATTAGAAATGAAGCGATTGATAAGGAGATTCAAAATTCGAGACAATTGTCGTTAAAGTTTATTCAACTTAGAAAACGTCCAAATGAAGACTACGAAGCTGCGATAGATAAATTGGAGTATTTTAAGAAACATGAACTTGGGTTGCCGCAAGCAGTACTTAAACAGCCAAAAAAAATTGAAAAGAAAATTGAATCAGCAGGCGTTCGACGATTTCTTTCGAAAGAAGGGCTGATCATACTGGTTGGACGAAGCCATAAAGAAAACGAACAATTAGTCATTCGAATTGCAAAAGGTAATGATTTTTGGCTGCATTTGAAAGGAAAACCAAGTGCACATGTTGTTGTACAGGTTCCAAAAGGAAAGTCTGCATCTCTTGAATCATTATTAGACGCAGCCACTTTGGTTGCGCATTTTTCAGGTGTTGAAGCACAAGATAAGGTCGAAGTTGATTATACAATGTGTAAATTTGTAAAGAGAGTATCAGGGGGCAAGAAGGCAGGCACTTTTTTAGTTACGTATTCTCAAAACAAGACTCTAATTGTAAAAGCCGATCGAGATAGACTCAATCGGCTTTTTATGAGTTCACAAGATAAGGTTTAGAATTAAATTATTGTCCAGCTTTTTCAAGTTGTGCAATACCACCAATACGTTGGTAGTTGCCTTGATTGGATCCTAAAACATTTTTGAGTACGATATCACGATCATTTTGTGTTCCAGTGTATTTGGTTTTACCATCACAATTAATATCAGTATTCATGTATCCAGATACAACGTTTGTAGGTACTTGACCGCCAATCGCAACAAAGATCATGTCTTTTTCATTTCCAGATCCAGTGTATTTAATATAATGGTCTCCATTTGCATCACCAGCCCAAAGTACTTGATTTTCACCAACATCAAGTAATGGAGCATCGCCGTATGCAACTTTTCCAGAATAAAAATCAATCACATCAGATTTAAGAGACAGAGGTACCGCATTCGCCGTGATGACAGCTAAATGAGTACGATGGTGTAATGATACATAATAATTTCCATCAGAAACTTGTTTAAATTTAACACCACTTATACCATCTGTATCAACCACATCACCTTTACATGTAATGAGTGCACTTCGTGAAGCTACAATATCTAATGGATTTTTTTCATGACGAAGCTCGATAAAAACCCAGTCAATAATAGGGCAATCACTTTTCGAATAAATAACATTTTTGTCAGCAAACTCACCACCGCCACCAATAAATTTGTGACCTTGACCAGAGTATGGTTCTTCAAGTGGAATAAGCTCTAATTCATTTAATTTAGATGTCATGGTTTGTGATTTGCTGTCATAAGGTCCTTCTAACATCGCTTTAATATACACAATAATTCCACCTTCATCTTTTGATTCAATATTTGCGAGTTCATCTGGTGATTCTAATTTAGGTGTATCTTTTGAGGTTGGAGAATTTGGTGTTTCATCCCCTTTAGGTGTTGTTTCAGTTTTGGGAACTTCAGCAACCGTTTTTGACTTTTCTTCAGGAGCCGCAGAAATAGAAGCTAAGTTTCTACTATCCGAAGATGCAGAAATATTCTTACCGCTAAATTCACCAGATTGTTTGGTGAAATTACATCCGACAAATGTGAGTGAAAAAATAGAAATAGAAATCGCTAAAAAACGAGTAGATTGCATACGTACCTCAGTAATTCAAAACCAGAAACACATCTCATCACCTACGTACCACCGAGCTGTATTTATGCTTATGTTTATATTTACAACTTAGATTATAGCATTTTAATAACGCATAGCAATGTGTCATAAATACATGAATAATATCAAGTGTTTATGTTATTTATGGAGCTATTTTAGTAAATATTTAATTGGAACTTCAATCTCTATGCTGGTTCCTAACGTTTCAGGCAGTGGATCAAACCGTCTTATATTTCTTATTATCTCTAGTGCTGCTCGATCTAGATTTGAAAATTGAGAACTGTTGATGACTTTAAGGTTTTGAATATCGCCAGATTGAAGAATGGTAAAAGCGATAATGACGGTACCAG
>CAZPTV010000163.1:0-4970 GCA_964589335.1 uncultured Bacteriovoracaceae bacterium | reverse complement strand
GCGCTTCGATATAATCAGTAGAATCTGGATTTATGAATTTCTTTAATAAAAAAGACGCGCAGTTATGATCTTTATTATCAATATTACCAATCCAAAAATTAAAGATCATTAACCCTCTCATCACTCGATCATTCATCTCTCCTAATGAAGACATCGCGATACCACCTCCCTTAACCAGGGCTTGTTTGGGCGGAGTCATTGTTAATTGTGTCTCTTTAAATGAAATGTAGTTTCTACCTATCGCCTTAGATCGAAGCTCGGCATAGTTTACGAAATCTTTTATATTCATTAAAATATCATCTACGTTTTTCTCAGTAATCATTCCCGTTTCATCAATATGATAAGATAGATCAGCATTATAAACTGATTTTTTCATACATCGAACAAAGTCATCGGCTGTCACTAATGATTCACACTCTTTATTTGATTTTTTATTCGGTTCGCTCAATATCATTAAAAATTCTTCTTTGCCTTTTTTAGCCACGTATACCGGTAATGCAAACTTTCCACCGAGCTTTAAATATAGTCTACTCGCCACTGCTTGCGTTTGCACTTCTTCTCCCCATTTGACTTTCCATTTTATATTATATGCATCAACCGCATTTACTTTAGGAGACGTATCTGATTTTTTTATCTCATCATAAAATAATACTTTTTTTGCCTTATTTACGTCATATTTTACTTCATCTTTGTATTTACCAGATTGACTTAGAATTTTTGAAGTAGATTCATTAATCCAGCTCTCAACTTTATTAAATGGTTCTCCATATTCATTATGAATTTTCTTCAATTGTTTTTCGTTCCACCACATTAAATGATTTGGAGAAATGTCCAATCTAGAAAGTTCTTCGCTAGTCAGACTTGCCATTTCTACTTCCGTAATTGGCGAATTTGACCCAGCTAAATAGAGATTTTTTGATTCTTTTTTAGCATTAGATCCAAGTTTTTCATTTAATTCAGAGTCTTTTACATATGGAATATGAAAAATAAAACCAGCTAAAAGCTGTCTTTCGATTAGCTTATAATTGCGACTCATCATCTTTGACAATTTACTGATTTGAAATATAATCATGTCGACTCTTGTTTTTATTTCCATCGGAGAATCTACAAGAATTGAATAAAATAATCGAACCATTGACCCATATATATCTTTTTTAATTTGCTCATTGGCTGAATCTTTTGACTTTTCCATTTGAGTGATTGCAAATGTATAAAATTCTTCGTGTGAGGAGTCTTTTCTTTCTTTTGCATTTTTTCTAAACTGCTCGAAAACGGAAATTAATTGAGAATAATGATCAGGCGAATAGTTACGATAGACACTAAACTTTGATTCTAAATATTTTTCTGCTCTAGAATAGTACGTATCTCCATTAAATACTCGATCAACTTCAGTCGGTTTAAATTTACTTTCGGTGGCTTCATTTAAATCTGATTTAAATTCTTCTTCGATTTGCGTTGATACCTCACTTTGAATCCCCTCAGAAAACGGCATTCGATTTGCCCCTGAAAATGCCTGTGTAGCCATACAGATACTTATGAAAAATATATAAATTAAATTTTTATGCATGAATATATCTCCATCCTCTTAAACGCATCGGAAAATATTTATATGGAGTAAATATTTTTCTTAATTCTAGATGCTGTTTAACAACAATTGAGTATTTATATGGAAATTATTGCCTATCTATTTACTGGAATGAGATAAAAAATGAATCCATGTTAAAAACTGACGTACCTTTTTTTTCTAATCCTCTGGTATGAAATTGCAATCCCTTCATTTCTGGAGAAAGCGTTACGTAATTGAAAGGGCGTGGTGAATCTCCTTTGTAATGATCATAGTATCTCTTGTTGTCTTCACCGTATAAGCGCTGTCTTGGTCCACCACCGCCAGCTGAAATTAAAAATATTTTTCCATTCACTTCAATTCTTTCATATCCATGAACATGTCCGCTTATAAACGCCATTCCCTTTTTACTTTGAATAAAAAGAGGTGCAAAATCTTTTCTTAATTTTATATCTGATCGAACTATAATTCCGTTCGAATAAGGCGGATGGTGTGAAAAAACCAAAAAACCACGAATTCGCGGATTAGCTTCATATTCTTTAATTTTATTTTCATACCATTTTATTTCTTCATTCCAATCCTTAGAGTTTAATGAAGCATGATTTGAATTTAAAAATATCATACCCACATCTTGATATACTTTATCGAACCACATTGCTTCTTTTAAATGAGGAAATCGTTTATAGACGTCTTGCATTTTTGCGCAGCCAATACCTAAATATTCATGATTTCCAAGAATTCCTAGAGTTGGAATGTTTTTTTCTTTTATTTTTGCCGTAATTTTATCAAAGTACTCCCAACCTGACTTATCATGACAAGTGGCTACAAAATCACCTAACATTAAAATTAAATCCGGATTTGATGATATTAAATCTTCTAAAATTTTTTCTCTTTCGTCATCATTTTGCTCACGTCCAATGATTCTTTCTACAGTTAGAGTTCTCTGAATATCTCCTATTATAGCTATTCTTTTTGGCGACAACTCTTTTGAAGGACTTTCAAATTCTACAGTTGATTTCATTTGATTTATTCTTGCTGGTCCCACTAATACAGTAAAAAATAGGGCAAATAATATTGATAATTGTAAAATACGCCTCATGCATCATCCTTACGAGAGTCTTTCTCGTAAATTATATTTTGCTATAGATTCTATGTATTATTCTAGATGCTAGATTTACTCGGCAATTTCTTTACTCTTATTCGGCATTATAAACATTAGAAAGCCCAACCCGATTAGAGAAACTTGTAATCCAAAAGCATTAATCTTACTCGTAGATAAGTTGATTAAATGTGGAAAAATCTCCTCATATAATAAGTTATATTCCGGTCTGCCCATAGTATTGACAGACACAATGGCTGCGCAATGTATTATGCCAATACAAACCAATATCTTAAATGCATAGTTCAATTTAATATTAAATAATCCCATCCACAAAAATGGAATTATCGGGGCAAGATAACGTGGTCCAGAAGACCAACCACCATGCCAGCCATTAAAGGATGTATTAAAAATTAAAAACGCGCCGATGAGATATATTGAAATTTTTGCAAAGATTTTTTCATCTAAATTCTTTGATTTCCATGTCTTTATTAATCCAAAAAAAGCAAACATAGAAATGGGCGTTATGATGAACAAACCACGTTTAAATCCGAAAAGTAATTCATAAAATATTTTCAAGCTAGGAATTCCGAACACAGAAAGTGACGATTGTTGATCAGAACCAAACACAGGATTACCAAATGTTGGTGCCAATGAAAATATTCCGCCAAATGCAGAATAGTGATACCAAGCAAATAGAATAAAGGGAAATCCTCCTCCCAATACAAATTGCATATAATGATTAAACTTTTCTTTTTTCGAAATTAAATAATATAGCACTGCCGGAAGCGCTAACACCACCGTATACTCAGATAACACTCCCATTCCTAGGAAAAGCCCTGAAGCCCAATATTTTTTTTTAACAAAAATAAAATAAAAAGCCGCAAAAAGAAAAAATGCAGCTGTTTGATGTCCCCATAGCAAAGTGGAAAAGACATACCCAATACTCCCAAACGCATATGAAATGACGATCCATCGACTGTGTAAATCGTTTTTATTCCACTTTTGAAACCATAAAAACATCATCACAGCAATCAATACACTCAGTAGTGTTGTTGCAAAAAAATCTGATACTAAAAGATGATTGAAATCATTCTGGAGAGGGTCGATTCCTTGCATTCGATCCAACTGCACTAAGAAAAAATATGGTAAAACTGCTACAAATGAAGACCCTGGGGCTTTGTTCGTATAATAGTGATTCTCGTATTTTGACCAATCTTGTGTATTACTCACAAATCGATCAATTTGAATTGATTGGTCTAGAACAATTGCTTTTGTTAGATCAAATCGCGATGAATGATTAATGCTATAAAATTCTGGAGCTAATGTATAAGCAATCGACACAATAAGAAAAAATAATACATTTCGAATCATTCGATTTCCGGATGTATCGCATGTCTTGGAAAATTTTGCATATCAAAATTAATTGCAAAAAGCAGCATTTGAGAACCTAAAATTATTGGCAACGCCGCTACCATAACTGTTCCACTTGTTGCAGGGACTCCCACATCAATACCATGCTTCCATTTAACGAACCCAAACAATGCGCCCATAAGAATTAAAATATTTCCAATTACGAGCTGAAAAGACGCAGGATTAAAATCGCGTAAATAATAATTATAAAAAATTCTTTTCAAAAATCTCTTCAAATATTTTGGGGGAAATTCAAATGCAATTTTTGAAACCCTAAGGCTGCTATTTTCATCTCCATAATGAGAATCAATTGGAACGTCTCGAACAACAGCGCGAATCGTATATAGTCGAAACAACATATCGCTTTCAAAAAAATATCTTTTATCAATTTTTTCAAAACTCAATAGCTTTAAAACCTTGCCATGGATTGCTGTATAGCCATTTGTAGGATCCATCACATTCCA
Source organism: uncultured Bacteriovoracaceae bacterium (assembly GCA_964589335.1). Classification (GTDB taxonomy): domain Bacteria; phylum Bdellovibrionota; class UBA1018; order UBA1018; family UBA923; genus CAZPTV01. The sequence continues at coordinate 430 of CAZPTV010000163.1, read as the reverse complement.
ATATCCACTTGTTACTTTATTAACAAAAGAAAGAATCCCATTTCCAATTAATCGAATTTGGGGCATTGACCTCAATGAGTCCAAATTAAAAAACCGATTCCCCTTTGTATAATCAGCTTCGCCGTTAAATATTGGAGCACAAAATTTACTAATCAATCGCGGATTCATCTGGCCATCACCATCGAGTTTAACAACGATTTCTGCATTTAATTTTATTGCTTCTTTATATCCCGTAATCGTTGCCCCACCCACACCTTGATTTTTTTCGTGAAACAATACAGTGATGCGTTCATCTTTACAGTTTTGTTTTACAAACTCTCCCGTTTTTTCTGGGCAGCAATCGTCGACGACAATAATTTTACTGACTTCGGATCCAATTTCAGAAATCACTTTTAGGATATGATTCTTAACTTTGTATGCAGGAATTACG
>CAZPTV010000162.1:0-5028 GCA_964589335.1 uncultured Bacteriovoracaceae bacterium | reverse complement strand
CTTCAAATTTCTGAAAAGCTTTATGAGGAATTTCAAGTGTTCCTGGCGCACTCATCCACTTTTTGTTTTCCTCAGACCAAATATTTTCTGTGATGGTGACGTTAGTCTTGGTGACAGAATTAGAGTTTATGTTTTCCACAGTTTCAGAGTTCAAGGTAAATATTTTAACAATAAATTTTTTAGTGACAGGATCTCTTCTGATGATTGAGGCAATTTCGTAGGAAGAGGATGATTGTTCGCCACTATCTCCTCCGCTTCCAGTTAAATTCAATTCTGCTCCGTTTGGGATTGGTTGTAGTGAGACGATAGTCCAAGAGAAGCTAGATTCTTCTGCTGTCGTTGACATTTTGAGTTTTGCAAATGTTTTAGAGTTTAATATGATTTGCCCAAAGTAGTACTTATCGATGAAATGCTTTGAATCATGTTGAAATTGACCAATAATCGCTTGAGGTCTTCCGTCCACGGTCATTGTCAATTTGTGATTGTCTGGGTCATCATAGAATAAAATTTCTTTATTAAACTCGATGAGAGCAATTTCGTCTTTGGGTTTAGGGGGTGTCGAAGAACAAGAAGCCCCGAATAAAAAACACTTATTATAATTAAACTCTGTTTAGTATATTTCATATTGATTATAAGATTGTTTTTAGAGTATTAAATACGCAGCAATTAACTCCACTGAAAATTACTTCTGCCCCTTTTTTATTTAATACAACCTTACCAGAAGAGTCGTACTTTTTTGCGCCAGGAAGTTTATAGCGGTAGGCTTTTTTCTTTGCAAAATCTTCAGCAAGTTCCATTGCTTTTTTGGGATCTTTTAATAAAACCTCTTCTGAAATTTCTTTTCTTAAGCGATCTGCCCATTTAAATTCTTGAAAGGGTACATCGGAATCAGCAATTAAATCTGTTTCTTCCATTAATTTTCCTACAAAACTTCGGTAGGGGTCGTCTTTTAAAGCAATGATGCTTTTAGGAAGTTCTTCAAATGAAATTTTATTTCCTGCCTCATCCTTTAACCATACCCATTTATTTTTTTTCAATAAAGCTTTGTATTGTGTGGGAGTTAAATCGCTATAGTCACCTTGAATTTCTACGATTGCTCTTTTTGCTTCAGAATTTATAGTAGCTAATGCTTTGTGATGTCCATCAATGAAAGCAGCTTCAACGACTCCATCTTTCGTTGCAGCATTACCTACAGGGGGACCCAAAACAATTTGACCAATATGCTTTAGTCTATACTCTCTGAATTCATCTTTGGACATTTTTGAAAAATCTTTTACATAGTCATTCACTTGATCCATTCCAACTGCACCCTGAAGTGGTTGCACGTCCTTAATGATGGCTTTTACGAGAGTTCCTTTTTTAATTTTTTTACCTTCTTTTAAAAGATCTTCAAGATTTGGAATCTCATCCCATTTTGGATTATCACCTGCATGAATAGGCACTGAAAGGACGAAAAATGAAAGTAAAAGAAAATAGTAAATACAATTTCTCATTAATAATGTTTTCGACCCATTACTTTTGAATCTTTATTTCAAAGTAAAATCATAATATTAATAAGTAAAAATTGCCTATTTATTAAGAAAAGGTGAAAGTTAGCTATGCTTGAAGAGATCGCAATACAATGTCTTTATTGTTTTGAGACGTTTACTATTACTGCAACTGCTGAAGATGGTAATGAACAAAACTTTATCTATGACTGTGAAATATGTTGCCATCCAATTCAAATCACTTTGGTAAGGAATGAGAATACATCAGTATTTGAAGTAAATACTCACAAAGGTAATGAATGAAAATTCTAATCATCTCCTATTATTTCCCACCCTACATTACACTTGGTTCCATACGACCTGGGAAAATGGCTAAATATTTTATACGACAAGGTCATGAGGTGAGAGTCATTGCTGCAAAGGAGCCATTACTGGCTGGTCAAATACCTAAAACATTAGAATTAGAAATTCCTGTCTCATATGTTTCGTATACGGATTGGTTTGATATCAATAAATTTTCAAGAACCGCATATCAAAAAATCTTTAAAAGAAAAAACTTACCCATCACGTTTCATCATCATTCATCAAAGGATAATAATAAATTTTTTCAAAGAATATCTCAATCCATTAGGAGCATCATCAATATACCTGATGCAAAATATGGTTGGAAATCAAGGGCCAGTAAGAGAGCAGATGAGATCATTGAAAAATGGAAACCCGATATTATTTATGCAACAGCGCTACCGCTTACATCTATTATCATTGGATCAACAATTGCTAAAAAATATAAAATACCATTTGTTGCAGAGTTTAGAGACCTTTGGGTCGACTCACATGATTATGCATTTCAGAAATGGAGAAAAAAAATAGATCGAATCATTGAAAGGAATGCGCTTTCAAATGCAAATGTAATCATCACGGTGTCCGAACCATTAGCGCAGACACTACGGCAATCTTATCATAAAAATGTTGAAGTGATTCATAATGGTTTTGATAATGAAGATTTTAATAAAATTAAATCAAACAAATCACCTGCAAAAAGACTGACACTTTCTTATATGGGTACGTTTTATTATCCTTATCAGGATCCAAAAATATTATTTGAAGCCATAAAAGATTTTTCGTGCGAAGAGTTATCTGTTCAATTTTATACAAGTGAAATTTGTATGGGTTACATTCAAGCTCAAGCAGAGTTGTTTGGCGTTTTAGATAAAGTAACAATCAATAAAATTGTACCGCATGAACAAGCTATAGAAATTCAATTGCATTCTGATATTTTAATACACTTTCTTTGGGATAATCCAAAACAGAAGGGTATAATGTCTGCAAAGTTATTAGAATATATTGGAGCAGATCGTACGATCTATGTCTTGGGTGCTAAGAATGATATTTCTGAATTGATTGTAAACTCAAGAATTGGAATTCATTTTGATAATGTTGAACAATTAAAAAATGCGCTTAATGGCGCAATGATTAAAAAACGATCAGGTGAAAGTTTTACTTCTAATATTCCGAATGAAATTAAAACACAGTTTTCAAGAAGACATCAAGCTGAGCAATTAATTAAAATATTTGAGAAGATACTTCATCAGTCATAATTTTAATTTTTTTATTTCATCTTCATTAAGTATTCTATATTTTCCAGACTCCAGATTTCCTAATTCAAGCTTTCCAAAAGATATTCGTTTGAGTTTTGTAACTTCATTTCCCACCGTTTTCATGATTCGTCTTATTTCTCTATTTTTACCTTCGCAAAGTGTGATTTTTAATTTTGATTCTTTTCTGCTTGATTTCAATATATCAATTTTATCAGCGATCAATGTTTCGCCGCCTTCTTGTATCCCTTTAAGAATCGAATTCTTTTTTATTTCAGTAAATTCTCCACGTACATCCACAATATATACTCTGGGAATTTTATTTATAGGATCTGTAAGTACGTTTGATAACTTAGTATCGTTTGTAAGTAGGAGTAATCCAGTCGAGGCATAATCGAGTCTACCAACTGCAATAAGATGGATGTCTTCTTTAATTAATGAAAATACAGTAGGCCTTCCTTTTTCATCTGAGTGAGTCGTGATAAAGCCTTTGGGTTTATTTAACAAATATGTAACTTTTTCTATTTTTTTAATCGTTTCATCTTCTATCGAAAAAATAATTTTTTCAGGTGTTACTAAATACTTCGGATCTTTAATAATTCTCCCATTAATTTTAATTTTACCGTCAACAATTAATTGATGCGATTTATTTCTGGATGCAATGCCCAGTTTAGAAAGTGCACGCTCGAGTGGAACCTTGCCCATTTTATATTTCATTTAATGAGCTTTAAATTTAAGTTTGAGAAACATCAAGGAAATGTAAAATATATTATTTGACGCATTGCAATAAAGCGTGCTAGTATGCGATTGCTATGCAACTTAGAATCTACTTCAATTTATTTGCGATCTATTTCATTCGATGCGTTTCACGCGTACCTAATAAAAATATCAATGCTGCAGGAGCTGGATTTACACTAAAATCAGCAATACAAAAGTGCCGATCAGAATTAATTGAGAGATCTTATGCAGTGAATGAACACCATTCTAATTCTGAAACCATTATCGGAATTGCAGCACACCCCGTAGAGTCACAAGCATTTGAAAATGCAATTCAAGAAGCAGTTGAAGATCAATTTGTTGAAGAAGTAGTTAAAAGTAAAAAAATATATTCAAAAATTAAACTTTCAATATTTAGAACAAGTTTTTGTCTTTGTCGATCTAACTTTGGATATATTGCAGTATTCAAAGGACATTTAAATAAAAATCAGTTTGCAGTCACAAGTGCTAAACGATCAGCGATTCGATCAATATTAAAGGCATGGGAAGAATATTCGAGTGTCTATTACTTTAAACCGAATGAAACTGATTTAAAATCTTATACAAAGATTAATAAAAAATTAAATCAATATGATTTTGAAAGTCTTCAAATCATTTCAGATAAAAAAAATATTTATCATTTATATATTTCGAATTTACGAATGAATTCGATTCGTCGCTCAGGAAGAGCAATAGTATACTTTTATCGCGTAAAGGAGAATCAGCATGAAATTAATTAAGTCTATCATCGGTGTTTTTGCGGTTATATTTTCAATTCAAAATTTAGCGTCATGGGCTGTACGTAACGAAAAATCAGAAGGTAAATTCAATTTAAGCATTCCCGAGAGGGGTTCGGACAAATCAAAAGATGGAAGTCCATCGTGTCATTAATTTTTAAGAAAATAGCGATAGCGACTGTTTCAGTTGCTGTCGCAATACTCATATTTAGCAAAAAGGTAAATAGTATGAACGAATCACATGGAACGATACAATTTCTTTTAAATGGTAAGATCACACTTCCATTGACGCCTGATAATATTGCAACCATTCCATTGTACCACGTTCATTTAAACTTATGGGATACAATTTTGTCTTCGCATGGTGAACCTGCAATCGCACGCTTGGCAGAAGTCAGTGCAGATCAGCTGAAATATACATTTGAAATACTTCAGGATCGAAAGTTCAGTAAT
>CAZPTV010000161.1:0-5030 GCA_964589335.1 uncultured Bacteriovoracaceae bacterium | reverse complement strand
GTTTTAATTGATGGAGGCGGTCTGTAATTGAGGAAATTGGCACTGATAACTTACAATCAGATGGGTACGCATTTCAGATTGAAATCAAATACAAAGCGCATAAAAAGGGGTTTCGCATAAAAGAAATTCCTATCATATTTGAGGATCGTTATTTGGGTAAGTCAAAAATGAATAAAAAAATTGTTTTTGAAGCAATGCTTAGGGTTTTGATGATGAAAATGAAATCTACAAAATTAGGCAAAGTGATTCCCGAATTAGAGCCACAATCCAAGAAGCATAAAGCTTAATTTTATTTAATTGAAAAATAACAGACTAATTTTACAATGAATGCATGTCCCGTAAACGACTATTCATATTCTTTTCAACTTTAATTCTTCTGCAGAGCAATGCTTTGCACGCAAAAGATCCTTTGCATGTTATTTTAGTTGATAAAGCGACACATAAACTTCACTTAGCCGAATATGATTCTACTAAAATTAAAACAATAAAATCTTTTCACGTTACAACAGGTAAAATTGAAGGCGATAAAGAAATTGAAAAAGATCTTAAAACACCTGAAGGAATATATTTTTTCCGATCCATTCATACTCCTCCGACATTAAAAAAGAAGTTTGGTATTAAAGCGATCATGCTTGATTATCCGAATCCAATCGACAGAAGATCAGGAAAAACTGGATATGATATTATGCTGCATGCAACAGATGATCCGACAAGGTTACAAAGAGACTTAGATTCTGAAGGTTGCGTTGTTATTGATAACCATGAAATTGAAGAGGTTTCAAAATATATAAAACTTGGAGTGACTCCGATTTTAATTTATTCAAAAATGACTGATGATTTTTTAATTCCTGAACAAAATCTAGAATTAAAAAATGCATTTGATTCGTGGATTAAGGCGTGGGAAGGCAAAGACATTGAGGGATACATTGGTTCGTATACAAGTGATTTTGTCTATAATGGAATGAACCTAAAAAAATATAAAGAATATAAAAATACATTAAATTCAAAGTATAAAACTATTTCTGTGGATCCACAAAATATACGCTATTTTCGCCATCCCAAATATGATGTCGTTATGTTCACTCAAAATTATTTATCCACGCTTTCAAATGGGGCAAGTGGATTTAAGTCCGTCGGAACAAAATTTTTATATTTTCTCAAAGAAAATGGAAAATATAAGATTTCAGTCGAGGATTACACAAACTTCAAAGAATAGTTACTCATGAAAAAAATTAAAAAAGACATTATTATTATTGGAGCCGGAGTAATTGGTTCCAGTGTGGCAATGCATTTATCTAAGCTATCAGATCGATCTATCGGGGTTATTGATATCGATTTATTGGGCGGACATAGTTCTTCCGAGCGCAATGCGGGGGGAGTTAGGTCGACATGGAATCATCCTTTAAATATAGAATTATCAAGAAAATCAATAGAGTTTTTTGAAACAATACGAAATGAAGTTGGATTTAGACAATTGGGTTATACCTGGATGGTTTCTAAAAATTCATGGAATAAAGTTTCTAAAGAAATTGAACAAAATCAAAAATTCAAATCACTGGATGTGACCTGTATTAATGTTAAAGAATTACAAAAAAAATATTCTTTCATTGACCGACACGAAGGAGTGGGGGGGGCGATGGTGTCTCCTAAAGATGGGTTAATCAATCCAAATCTAATTAAAAATTACTACCGCGATCAATCGATGAAAAAAAACACCGTTGAGTATTTTGATAGAATTTGGCTAGAAAAGATGGAATTTAAATCAAATCATTTTAGATGTTTAGGATTTCGAAATCAAAATATGACTGAAGCACAAATTGAATCTAGGTTGAGCGGTATTTCGAATAAAGGTTCTGATTTCGAGTTAGTTGAAATTGAGGCAGAGGTTTTAGTAAACTGTGCAGGGCCTTGGGCAAGTCAAATGGCAAATCAAATTGACCACTGGCTTTGCCCTTCACATGCGGTAAGAAGACAGATTTGTCTTTTTGAATGTAAAGATTTAGATCTAACTAATTTTGGAATGTTTGTTGATACATCGGGCGTGTATTTTCACTCAGAAGCTCAATATATTTTATCGGGTTATGCCGATCCACGTGAAAAAACAGGATATTCATTTGAATATGATGCCGAATCGTTTTTTCAAGAAAAAATTTGGACGCCTCTGTTTGAGCGTTCATCAAAGTTTGAAATGATCAAACACATTACTGGATGGGCAGGATTGTATGAAGAAAGCATTGATAAGATGCCAATTTTAGGTGCGGTTAATCCTCAATTTTTTAATAATCATTTATTTGAAGCACATTCTTTTTCTGGCAGAGGTTTAATGCAGTCATATGAGGCTGGCCGTATTTTGTCTTCTATGATTTTAAATTTAAAGGAATATGACCCTCAATTTGAAAAACTAAGTTCAGCTCGATTTTATTCAAGTCAAGGTGATAGTGGCTTTACTGAAATGATGATTATTTGATTAATTTAAACTCGAACTTCACAAATATTTAGAATTCATATAAAATTTAAAATACATTATGATTCAAGATTGGACAGTTCAAGACGAACGATGGATTCCCTATATAGATTTTTTTTCAAAAGGGATTGGGGTTAGAAGAAAAATATTGTCTATTTCAGGCGTTGAAGAATCTTTTTTAGAAAAGCTTAAAATTCAAAATCATGCAATAACCCAAGGTAATTTTTTACCAACATCTGGTTTGTCTTTTCATGCAGGGACATTTGATATTATTGACGGCGGTTGGTTTTATAGAAACCGTGTGGATCAGGATTTTTTTCTAGAAGAATGCAACCGTGTTCTTCGGCCCTGTGGTGTACTTTTTTTATCATTTTGGAATCAATCCGCCGTTTCAAATCGAATTGGAAATCTAATTCGTACACGTGAATTGATTGCGACAAATACGATTTCAAGTTTTCGAGAAAAAACCAGAATGAATGGATTTTTTATAGAAAACATTCAAGGTGCGTCAGTATTTTCAAAAAAATTTCCAAAAATAAAACTCATCAATGAGTTGGCAAAAATTGCCCCAGAAATTTCAGATGTAGTTGTTGTAAAGCTTCGACGTATTGATCAATAATGTAAGGTTCTTTCTCTAGTTGCCGATAAGATTATGAAGAAGCTCAATGGAGGCTTGAATGTCGGCTGTCTTAAAAAAATTCGGCAAATATTTCCTACTCGATCTGGTAGCACAGGGGGGGATGGCTGAAATATATCGAGCTAGAATGGAAACTCCAGATGGAGGGGCTCGGCTGGTTGCGATTAAGCGAGTGTTAGCAAGCTATACTAAAAATACTGATTTCGTAAAAATGTTCAAAGCTGAAATTAATACGACAAGTAGTTTAAGTCATCCTAATATTGTACAAATTTATGACTTTGGCGATATCAATAATCAGCTATTTCTTTCAATGGAACTCATCGATGGTAAAAATTTACGTCAAATCATAAATCGCTCTATTGAGAGTGGTTTGCAAATGCCGATTGAAATCTGTTTATATATTATCTCTCAAGCAGCAGCTGCAATGTCTTATGCACACTCGTTTACTGATAAATTCTCAGGAAAAAGCTTAAATATTGTTCACCGTGATATCAGTCCGCAAAACATTCTATTATCTTATGATGGATCTGTTAAACTCATTGATTTCGGAATTGCAAAAGCTGTGAGTAATGCTGAACATACAAGAACTGGAATCATAAAGGGAAAGCCTAGTTATTTATCTCCCGAACAAATTCAAAATCCGTCAGAGTTAGACGGAAGAAGTGATATTTTTGCTTTAGGTGTTGTACTATGGGAAATTCTAGTCGGTAAAAAATTATTTTCAGCTGAGAATGATTTCGCAGTAATTAAAATGATTGAAAATTGCTCGGCATATGTAAAGGCACCAAGCCAAGTCAATTCGCATATTCCTCAGGAAGTAGATCAAATCGTACTCAAATCGTTAGAAAGAGATAGAAATGATCGTTATCGTAACGCAGAAGAAATGCAGCGAGCAATCAATCGTTACATCAGTCAACAATACCCTGATTTAACTTCTTCTGATTTGGCAGAATATATTAAAGCACTTTTTAAAAATGAAATTATAAAAGATAGACAGACGCTGATGCGATTGAATGAAAAAGCTCAGCAATTGCTTACGATGGAGCCCGAGCAGAAAAAAGAGGAAACTCGAACGCTCGCGCAAACGAAGACGATTCCAATGAATGAAAATCAGACCAATGCAGTTACAAAACAGCAAACGGCAGGATTTAAAGCTGTAACAAGCATACAAAATCATACATCTAAAGCAGTTGAATCTAAACCTGAAATTGTTACTTCAAAAGATCGTTTTAAAACCAACGCTACAAAAACAACATCACAACAAGAGACGGGTTTTCGCGAATATTCGATTGATAAGAAAGATGAATCAACCAATATTCGTTTAGATAAAAATAATAATGTAAATACTACTACGAGAATTTCAGGGAATTATTCAAAAGTCGGTGCATTTGATTCGGGATATAAAACGACAGAAATCAAATACAGTGCGACTCAGAAAAAATCTAGCATATCAATGGCTGCTGTCGTTGCATTTATTGGAATTTTAGGAGCAGCAGCTTATTTTTTAATGAATGATAAAAACACGAACACCAAAGTGGGAGTACAAAAAGAACTTGGAACACTTGTCATTGATGGCAGTGATGGAGTGACAGACGCCACAATTAAGATAGATGGTAAAGTTGTTTCTAACCGCTTGCCTGCAAGCATTCCAAATATCAATGTTGAGAAAGAACACATAGTTGAAGCCTTTTCAAACGGAATGAAAAAACCAGATCCAATTAAAGTTAAACTTTCAAAAGGTGAATCTAAGAATGTCTATTTTGCATTCATGCCTGAATCGAATAATATTCCGAATGAAAATTTATTCACGGTTCGTTTAAAGGTATCGCCCCTTGATAATATTGAAAAAACAGAGATTAAAATCAATGGAAAAGTTGTAGATCCATATTCACCAAATGCATTGGTCGAGTTTGATAAGCCATTTGAAAT
>CAZPTV010000160.1:0-5040 GCA_964589335.1 uncultured Bacteriovoracaceae bacterium | reverse complement strand
CTATCATTAGGAAAAAAATAGTATAGAGATTTTACAAATAATGCTGATAACAAATTCAATTGTTCTTCCCTCTTATCTGGTTCAACCAAAGGTACATACAATTTTACTTAATGCTTAAACTATGCAACTTAACAGGCAATTTTCCTACAAGGACTTTTTCAACACAAGAAATATTAAAATTTGTAGTTAAAATTCAGGACCTTATATCCGAGGAAATATCTGCCACTTTCTGATTGATGATACCTGACAGTATTTAGTATATAATCATATTCTGTTCCCCATTGATAACCATAAGCCAGATTAATTTTAAATGACAGAGATAAGTGATTTGTAATATTATAATGAGGGATAATGCCCAAACCTAAAAATGGGCCATGATGCCAAATTCTAATATCAGATTGAGTGCTATTATTCCAGTCGTAATTGTAATAGAATCCTCCTAAAATAAATAAATCAAACTTAGACTTCTTCTTTAAAAGAGAAAATAAATACTCGGATCCAAAAATAATTTCACGAGTACCGTGGTTAAATGTCCAGTTATAAATTGAAAAACTAATTTCATTTTCACTTTTTTGAATCAAATTATATGCAGCATAAACACTCAGATGCTTCGTATTATTATACCAGGCTCCGAGACCTATCTGGTGCTTCAAATTTTCATCCAGCTTTTCCTGTCCAAGGGAAGGTGTTATAAATAGAATTCCAATAATGAAAATAAGACCTGCTACCTTTGTTTTCATATAAAATTGAAATATTAAACAAAACAGTCTTTCCAACAATAGCATTTTAGCTGAATAATAGATACGTCATTTTTGAGTCAACATTTTTTTACTTTACATCTTTAAAGCATTTATTTTTATTTGATACCTGATTGAATCTGCTGGTTTGTATTCTTTTTCAATATACCAAGTAACAAGGTCCTTAAATGTTAAATCTTTAACCGGCCGTACCGGTTTGTAAAATAAGGGCTTTCTGATTTTAATCATATTAAGCGTAAGTAATTCGATAGTTTTTAATGGCAACCAAATCGGAAATAACAAAGCGTTAATCAATGCAGAAATCGAATTGTACATTTCTCCTTCACTATGAAAATGTTCGCCGTACTTAAAATGTGTATAATCAAGTTCAAATTGATCCACGAACTTTTTCAGTAATTCCAGATTATCATCACCGGAAAGTCCGAGATCCGCGTCTATTCTGGACCTGAGAGACTTTATCTTATTATAACCTTCATATTCCAGAAAACTCTTAACAATCATGTAAGCGAGTTTTAGTTTCGTATACTCAATTTGCTTAGTTTCCATTATTGATAATATTTTTCAGGGTACTTCAGCAGGATATTGTTTCAAAATATATTAGATTCTTTGGAATCTCAAACTTACTGGTAGTTCAAATATAATTATAATAATTGACGACTGAATTATATCATAACAAAATCACTTAATTTATTAATCTCTGATTTTACCGAATATCAACTGGCGGGCTCCATATAATTTTCCATTTGCTCATATCACCCATTGAATTACGAAAATCTGCATGACTTTTGGTTGAAACAGTATCAAAATAAATAAAGCCAACCTTTAATTTATTTTCATTTAAATAATTTACATTATCTCCTGATAAAATAACAGTATGATACGTTATGCTTTCCGTTGGATTTAAATGTGTCGTAACGGGGAAATTCGAGTCACATACAGTTCCTCTAAAATGATAATTGAATTTGCTAAGAATAAAATTATCCGTCACACTACATTTCATTGTCCAAAATGTAACAGGCTTGTCTGAAGTATTATTGATGGATATTTTCAGATCGTAAGCTTGCCGTTTTGTAGAGTCAAAATCGGCGCTTTCATACGAGCGAATTAATTCTGCACTAACACTTATAGGAAATGAAGTATCAGCCTTGTCTTTACTTTGACAAGAGATTAACAAAACAGAAAAAATCAAGATTAGTATTGATTTCATTTTTGTTTTGTTGATTCTATGCACTTATTTATAAAGATCACACTTCTATGGATTTGACTTCTTTGCTTCTATTTATGTGATTTCAATCCATCTGAAATCTAATAACGGTTTCGGGCTTTGTGTTGGTGGGCTTTTAAAACCGTAAACTGTCTGCCGGCGCCAAAGTTTATTAATTGCTCAAATGTTTCTATTCCTACTGTCCGCCCACTAACGCAAAACCCGTGTTAGCGGTTGCCGTTTCTAGTCTGCTGGTATATATCCATGCCTTTTAGTTTCTTCTAAATTGCCGTCAGCCGTAGTTGTTATCTCCCATGTCATTATGAAGTCAGGGTCTTTTACTATTTCTCCCGTTGCTCTTTCTCGATACTCTCCTTTGTCAGCTTTTTTAATTGTGTCCTTGTCATAGGGCATTTGAAAGATACTGCCATCATTTCTTTTTATTTTAAACAGTCCGTCATTAGTTAACTCCGAGACTGTTCCATGAGTTTGATATTGTTCAATCAAGTCGCCATTTTTGTCAATGAAGGTCAACCCGATTAAAAATGTTTTCCCTTTAAGGTATTCTTGTAATTGTTCCCAAGTCATTTTGTCTGTGTCAATTTGCGGTTACCGCAAACGGTTTGCAGATTTGCGATGGGCGGGATTTTTACCACTGAACTTTATGCGGAGCACAGAACTTTCGGCTACCTCTAAACTGTCTGCGGAGCACGAAACCCCGCCTATTGCAAATGTGCTGTTATAAGCCGTTTTTACTTCTGTCCACCAAGCCATACGTTTCCACGTTTAAATAAATATGCTTCTGTTATGTCGCCAATTGGTTCAATAAATTTGTGTGTCCGATGTGGCTTTTTTAAAAGTTTGGCAAACCATTTTTTTGTCTCTTCATAATCCTCTCGTGAAGCGTAACTTTCTGGTTCGCTTACTTCGTTATTGTAATACTGGTCTTCGTCTAAGTGATATTCCCAATTTAACCTGGATAGTTTTGTTTTTAAAGTTCCGTAATTGTCGAGTTGTAAGGCTTTGTCAGTGTCAGGTTTGTAAAATGTGTTTTCATAGAAGTCAACATTGTCGCCAATAGCACAAACAACTTGTGATTGTGAAAAGCGTGGCTCAAATAGCCAAACTTTTAAATAATATCGTTGTCCTAATTTGTCGAGTTGCGTTTTCCAGTCTTCGTAAATGTCAAGGAGTCCGTTAAGCATTTTTTGTTTAGTCTTTCCTGTTGGTTGTGGTGTCACGCTATTTGTCAATGAAAGTCCACTCCAAGGATACACTCTAATTTTTGCATAATATCTGTCACGTTCGTTTAGTAAATAGTCGGTTAGGTCAACCGATAGATTGTCAAGTCGCCAACTGTCGATTTGCTTGTGTCGTCTGTTATGTCCACGGATTTTCTTTTGTCTCACGCTCGTCTTTAAAAATGACTTATAACGTTTAGCCTTGCTGCCGGGCACGCCGTTCTCTTGAATCGAAGATAGCACTTTCTTTGCTTGGCAGCAAGGCGGTGTTATGTAGCGTTTTTCTTTTCATCTACTGAAATACAAGACTGGTATTATTCCACTAGCCATCCAAATTATGAAAGTGTAAATAAAGTCCGCGATTGAAGGTGCTGGCTTATCTACAATTGGTTCTCTTTTCATAATTTCCTTAAAGGCAAATCTAATTGGTCTTTGAATGATAAGAAAGAAAATTGGCATTGTTGTACTAATTTCAACTTGAACTGACTTGTCAACTTGAGAAAATTCACTTTTTAAAGATTGGCCATAAAGGAAAATTGTAAGACCAAGTACAATTGAACCAAAATATAGTTTGTTTTCCTGCAATAATTCAGAATCAAATATCAACCACGCCCATACTGCAAAGCCAATAACGGAATTTGCAGTCAGGAAGTTTTCGTTTGGTTTAAAAATCAGAAAAGTCAGAATGAAAGCAACAATCACAATTGTTGAAATAATTATGAATCGATTTGTTAATTTTTCTGTGGTCACTAAGCTATCATATTTTAAAATGCTACATAACGGTTTTCGGCTTGGCGAAGAGCGCCACACCTTAATGTAAAAATACTAAAAATATCGTGGCGCTTTTTGCCAAGCCGATGTTAGCGGACGTTTTATTTTTTAAGTGCGGCAAGTTGCATACTCTTGCTTCTAATATCTTTTGGCAGATCAATGACTCCCCAACCATGGCACTCAATTGTCAACATTTTGTTCTCTAAAAACAAAATAAACCCAACTTGAATGCCTTCAACTTTGCCTAATATAAAAGGTTCCGTTATAACTTTTCTTTGGATCGGAAGCAATTCATGAGAAATTTCAATAAAATAACCTGCACTTGTAAAATCGTCAATAGCTAATACGCCTGAATTTATTATTGTTTCAATTTCATCCGATTTAAATTCAGATTTAAGCATTAATCTTAAAACTTCAATTTCATATTTAGTTAAAGGCATATTTTATAAAAATGTCCGCTAACATTTAGGTTTACGCAACGAGTTGCGTATATACACTGAAATTGGTTGGGTTTACGCAATTGATTGCGGGTATATTCCAATTAGCTGAATGAAATATATATTTCGTAATGGATGGTGGTGGTGATTGATTGAAGTGTGTTTTCATTTTATTCAAAAAGATTTAATAATAAATTTCGAAAGGAATTAATAATTTATTTCTTTCAATTGATCCGTTTAGACCAAGGTTGGTATAACGTTAATGCAAGATACAATTTTGGCCCGGATGAGAAAATCGGTTAATTTGTTAAAATTTTAATTTTTTGATAAATAAATTACGATTTTAAAAAGGGACGGGGGGCGAGGGTCGATGTGTGGGCACCGGGTTGGCGGGAGAAGTTAGAAGTCGGGAGTAGGAGTCAGGAGTAGGAGTCAGGAGTAGGAGTCGGGAGTAGGAGTCGGGAGTAGGAGTCAGGAGTAGGAGTCGGGAGTAGGAGTCGGGCTTGGAACCGGTGAATGGCAACGGGTGAGTGTTATAGGTGAAAGATTTAGTTTTAAGTGGAAGTGCAGGTGGACGTTTAAAGTTTTTTTGAGATTGAAGGTTTGGAAGGGGTCGAGAGGCGAGGGAC
>CAZPTV010000159.1:0-5079 GCA_964589335.1 uncultured Bacteriovoracaceae bacterium | reverse complement strand
GTGGTTCATCAAATTCAACAATGACTGAATCGTTATTCATAATCGTTACTAAGCAACTTGCCTCTTCATGTCTTGACCGTATTTTAGCATTTAACTTTAAACCTTTTCTGAAATCTTGATTACCAACCCAGTTACATTGATCAACAATTAAGCTTTTTTTGTACAATTCTTTTTCAGGACCAACAATTACAGTATTTGTCGCAACATCAAAACCAATGACATATAAATCTTGTTGTTTGTTTTCATCCATGACAAGTCCAAGACCTTTTCGTTGACCAATGGTGTATTTATACATTCCAGTGTGTCTTCCAATTAAATGTCCATCTTGATTGACTATCGAACCAGGTTGCCTAAATCCCTCAGTTGTTCTCTTTTCGACAAATGCTTGGTATCCACCTTCATCAATAAAGCATATCTCTTGACTGTCTTTTTTTTCAGCTACTGGTAAATTGAATGTTAGCGCTAACTTTCTAACATTAGTTTTCATCAAATCGCCTAAGGGCATTAGTGCTCTTTTTAATTGTTCTTGTTTTAAACCAAACAAAAAATAACTCTGATCTTTTTGTCGATCAGCAGCTTTTGCAAGCGTTGCTTCGCCAGTATTATGATCATGTATAACTTTTGCATAATGACCAGTGGCTACATAATGACATTTTAATTCATCCGCTTTTTTTATTAAAAATGAATATTTTAATTTATTATTACACATAACACACGGATTAGGAGTTCGAGCTACTAAATAGTCTTGTATGAAATAATCTATAACTTCTGCCTGAAACTGTTCTCGTGCATTTATTACATAATATGGAATTTCTAACTCATCACAAACTTTACGTGCATCATTAGCATCAATTACAGAACAGCATGTCCCACCAGATTTCTTAATACTTTGCTCAGAACTGTCCCATAATTGCATGTGTACGCCAATGACTTCATAACCTTGAACTTTTAGAAGTGCAGCTGCAACAGAACTATCTACACCACCACTCATAGCAACCAACACACGCTTGCCGTGTCCTATTGAATTTTGTTTTGCTTCTGTCATAAGCTTTTCGCACTCCTTACTCTTTCTATGATCTCAGGCAATACTAAAAGGACTTTAGAAAAGTCTTCTTCTTTTGTTAAATAACCTGCACTAAGTCTTAATGATGAACGTGCCAGTTCTTTACCACACTTCATTGCAAGAAGCACCTGACTTGGATCTAAAGAACCCGATGTACATGCTGACCCTGATGAAGCACAAATGCCCTCTAAATCTAGGCTCATTAGCAAACCATCACCGTCTATACCTTCAAATCCAAAATATGAGGTATTGGGTAGCCTTTGCATACTTTCACCATGGATAACTGTACCTGGTATTAGAAGTTTTAAATTTTTTTCAAAGTTATCTCTCCATGAATTTAAGTGATTTGGTAACTTGAGCATTCCGCCATCAGCTATATTTGAAATAACGCTTCCAAGGATATGAATACTGAATGGATTTTCAGTTCCACCTCTTAAACTTTTTTGTTGTTTACCATGTATTAATGGAAATAGAATTCTTCCATAGCCTTGAGTGGTAACAAATCCAATTCCTTTTAAAGCACCTACTTTATGACCAGAAAAAGTCATATAATTTGCTCCTAATTTTCGAACTGAAATTGGAATTTTACCTAGCGCTTGAACTGCATCTATATGAAATGGAACATTATACAATTTACAAATTTGACTAATTTCATCAACAGGTTGGATAACGCCAGTTTCATTATTTGCATACATTACAGAAAGTAATGCTATATCCTTAAAATTGTCTAAATATGATCGAATATTTTCAACTTTAACAGTTCCTGAAGAATGAACAGGAATTGTTAGTAATTCACATTCACCTTGTGATTGATAAAACTTTGCAGCCATGAACAAAGATTCATGTTCAATCTCAGAAATAATTAGTTTTGGTTTTTGAATTCCTTTTAATTGAGCACTTTTAATTGCTGAATGTACTACCCAAGAATTCCCTTCACTTGCACCCGATGTCCAATAAATAAACTCAGGTTCTACATCTATATAATTTGCAATTATTTCAGTCGCTTTATTAATAAGACGACGAGACTTTCTTCCAATTGAATGCAAACTAGATGGATTTCCGCTACTCAATGAAAGAGCAGAAACGACTTCCTTATTTAAAAATTCAGGAAATGGAACAGTAGCGTTATAATCAAGATATATTACGTCCAAGTTTTGGATCCGTACTGCGTGATGCTTCCGGTGAAGTCATTCCGCTGCGTACGTCGTCCAAATTGACGTTTTTTGGAAGCTCTTGCTGTCCTCGTGCCTTACGAACTAAATCACCAATTGATGTTGTCGTAAGATATTCTTGCATGAGAACACCTAAGTTTTCAAAATAAGTTTTTGTAAGAACAAATTCAACAGTATTGCTCTTTATATCTTCTGCACCAATTAAATCACGAGCAGGATTGATATTTTCTCCTACGCTTTGAAGTACATCCCGAATTGAGATTTCATCCATTGAGCGTGATAAAACGTATCCACCACCTGGACCTCTAACTGATTTAACGACAGAACCTTTTCTTAATTTTCTGAATAGTTGCTCTAAATAATGGAGAGATATCTTTTGGCGTTCAGAAATTTCTTGTAAACGAACAGGACGTCCATTTGAACTGAAAGTTAAATCCAAAATGGCTCTAACAGAATAACGACCTTTTGAAGTAAGTCTCATATTTAATTTCCCTCCTCATTGTAAGCTAGTTAAACCCAGTGCTTGCAATGATTCTATTTGATACTGTTGTCTTCAAAGGATCAAGTTTTTGATACCTTGAAACTCATGACGAGGAATATCATAATGGACTTCTGGCGTCAACTAATATTTATACGCCAAATAAAAGCTTCTAAGGTTTTGGATTATATTTCCGATATATAATAATAAGTCTGAATAATCAGCCTTAATTAAACAATGTAAGTACTTGATATTTATAGCTATGACAAAACCTAAAGTTAAAGATGATTTTAGTGATGAGGATACAGGCTCTGTAGCTAAGGAGATGCCTACCGTAAGTACATTATTAAGGCGGAAAAAGTTAACCGTTATTTCAGGTTCTCAAAGTAAGGAATCTATCCCTCCTGAACCTCAATCAACAAAAGTAATGGAGAACCCAAATCAAGATATCGAATTGGAACTAGAAAAGAATACCTCAGAAGAAATTGAAACAAATCAACCAATTTCGCTATTTAGCCAAGATCAGCAGTTGTTAGAAAACCACATGATTTCAAATAGCGAACCTCCACCATTCAAAAAAGTACTTGTTGTTGAAAAGATGAATCTTAAACAATTTCAAAAGTCATTGAATACACCTAAAAACAAAAATTTTATTCTACTTGATGTCATTGGAATGCTTTCTGAGTATTTTGACGAGTTTTCATTATTTGAGTCTTCAAAAGGACTAGCTATGTACTCCGGTAGGATTGGTTTTGGTAATGCAAGTTTATCATCAAACATTAGAAATATTATTTTAGGTAAAGAAAATGCGTCTTCAATTATAAATCTAGCTGCTTTAGAAAAACCAATCCAAATGTTAGTTGATGATTCAAATCTTGAAATGATCGAATTTTTTAAACTTGTTGGTTTTCATAAGTCTGGACATTTTGTACTCATACCAACAAAAGGCTCAGGTAATAAAAAGTTTTTCTGGGCATGCATTAGAGGAAGTTCAGAACTAAAAGAAAAAGAGTTAGAAAACCTTTTTAAGGCCTTAGAAAAGATTGAATATTAATCTTTCTTTCATTTTCAGCTACACCATAGTCAAAACGAATTTGAATATATTCTTTAGGTAAATAATTACTGATCGATGTCACTTTCTCAGACCACTCAACTAAACAAGGAACGATATTAAAGTAAGATTCAAATCCAATTTGATTAAATTCTTCTTCGCTACGTAAACGATATAAATCAAAATGTGCGATTTTAGATTTTTCTCCGTAAATACGAACGATATTATATGTGGGACTTGTTACGACATCCGAAAATGATTCGGATTTGTTTTGTAGCCATTTACAAATAAAACCCTTTGTAAATGTTGTCTTCCCCGTTCCGACTTCACCTGACAAAAGAATAAAAGGTATTTTATTACTGCTAAATAAATCTCGGGCCAGCGATGCGCCGAAGTTTTGAGTTTCTTCTTCAGAATGAGAAACATAACTACTATTCAAAGAATAATTTCCATCGATTGATTTACTTTTAAATCAGAATAATGATTTAAATCTTTAAATGCTTCTTGAATATTTCTAATAATATCTTTGGATGTCATCGAACGGTGTCCACATTCAGCTGCAGCAAAACGTCCTGACAATGTATGCAAATATACGCCTAATCGTGTTGCTTCAATTGCATTCATGCCTTGACCCAACATTCCACCAATCATTCCAGCTAAAACATCGCCACTGCCTGCAGTAGCCATTCCATCATTAGGGTAATGATTGAACCAGGTTATTCCATCTGTACCATGTACGAGCGTTGTTGCACCTTTAAGAACAACAATCGCACCTGTTTTTTCAACTGCTTGATGAATATACTTGAGAGGATTAGACGCGATCTCATCTTTAGAAATATTTAATAGCCTCGACATTTCACCTGGATGCGGAGTTAAAACCGTTGGTTGTTTTCTTGTAGAAATTAAATCTGAAAACTTGTGTTCAGCAATTAAATTTAAACCGTCTGCATCGATTACCATCGGACCATTATATTCTGTTAATAGTCGTCTCATTAACTTGCTGCCCTCTGGACGTAAACCGAGTCCGGGGCCTACAACGATTGCATTAAATATAGATATACCTGGCTTAGGAACTGAAAAATCATCGCCTTCTTTGATAATTTTTAAATTCATAATCTCGCTTGATAACTTTACTTCAAGCGTAGGAAATGAGTCTTCCCATGAAGCTACCGTTACAAGTCCTGTTCCCATTTTTAAACAGCTCTGACTTGCCATTTCTATTGCACCCAAACGGCCTGGGCTACCACCTATTAATAAACAATGACCAAAACTGTTTTTATGTCCAAACCGATCGCGTTCTTGTAAGAGAGGTGCC
>CAZPTV010000158.1:0-5092 GCA_964589335.1 uncultured Bacteriovoracaceae bacterium | reverse complement strand
ATATCCGCTGAAGCTTGATCTACATCATCCATGCGATCATCTGGGCTTGTGAGAAAGTCATCTCTTAGAACCTTGTCATTAAATAACAGATTTTTCTTCTGCTCCTCAAATGACTTTTTGAATTTCTTCAGTAGGTCCTTTCTCATTTTGTTCTCCCCTCCTCAGGTCCTTCGACCCGATTGTTGATAAAACAAGACCCCGATACAGCCATGGGTCTGCGGTTCATGCCTGCTGGACCCCTTTAAGGTCCACCAGAACAAGTTTTGTTAACTCATCAAAAGTTTCGTAAACTCCTATTCCCTTGTTTGCGATTGCTTCGAACTCGGGAATGGAACGATCTTTGCGGTTGAATTTTTGCGATAGCTCAGCCACCGGAACGGCGTTAGAAAGATCCCTTTTATTATATTGTATAACCAAGGGGATCCGACCGAAGTCATAGTCCTGATTTTCAAGATTTTTTCTGAGTCCTTCGTAACTTTCATCGTTGGCATCCTGCCTTTCACGTTGAGAGTCTACTACAAAAACAATGCCATCTACTCCTTTAAGAATTTTAGCGGCCACATCATAAAAACTTTGCCCAGGAACTGTATATAAATGGAATTTAGTTCTAAATCCGCCAATATGACCGGCATCAAGCGGTAAAAAATCAAAAAACAATGTTCTTTCGTTTTCACCAGACAAATGTATGAGCTTACCCTTCGCGTTTTCGGCCGTATGATCGTATATGTATTGAAGATTTGTTGTTTTTCCGCTCATTCCACAACCGTAATAAACAAGCTTATAATTCAATTCTTTAGTGAAATCGTTAATATATGGCATTAAGAAACCACCATTCGATGACACCGGGATCGATTTGACACCAATGTCGGCATCGGTCTTAACGACTTCATAACTTCTGTCGACATTACCTTAAACATCTAAACTCACCACTCTGTTTTCAATTGCTCGACCAATTGTCTGACGATCTAAATACTCAAGAACACCACCCACTGGAATTCCGTTTGCAATTTTACTCACTGACACACCTAGAGGCTTTAATAGTTTTGTTAAATAAACTGCAGTTGCTTCACCTTCGACAGTAAGATTAATTGCTAAAATAATTTCTTTAATATTATGCCGACCAATCCTTGAAATCAGTTCACGAATTTTAATTTGGTCTGGACCAATTCCGTCCAACGGAGAAAGTACGCCGTGAAGGACATGGTAGCGTCCCGAAAACCTTTGTGAGTTTTCTATTGCTAGTACATCCGATGGTTTTTCAACGACACAAACAACTTCTGAATTTCGGTTAGAGCTTGAGCATAGTGAACAAACATTTGAGTCAGTAAATGTAAAACACTCTTCGCAAAAATGAATTTTCTGTTTTGCAGATAAAAGTGCGTTCGAGAGGGCGAGCACATCTGCTTCGGGGGCTTTCAAAACATGATACGCTAATCGCATCGCTGTTTTTTCGCCAATTCCGGGTAATCTAGAAAACTCAAGAATCAATTTGGTGACCGGATCTGACATAATCTGCACACGATATCGGAATTTAAAATAATCCCGGTATGCTCATTCCTCCTGTTACTGATTTCATTGCATCATTTACTTGCTGACTAATTGTTTTTAAAGCTTGGTTCGTTGCTTCAATGATTAAATCCTGAAGCATATCGACATCATCGGGGTTTACAACTTCTCTATTAATCTTGATAGAGACCACCTCTTGGTTCCCATTAGCAATAACGGTTACCATTCCACCGCCTGCAGTTCCTTCCGCGGTTTTTGTTGCCATTTCTGATTGTAATTTTTGAATTCGTTGCTGCATTTGTGCTGCTTGCTTAACTAAATTTCCGAATCCACCCTTCATTTTTATTCCCCTTTCAAATCAAGCTTTTCCAAAGTTGCTCCGAGAAGTCTTTGCGTCGCCTGAAATGCTTCACTGTCAAGAACTTGCTTTCTCTTTTGTTCATGGCGCATTCTTTTTTCGTCCGCATCCATTTCTGCAAGAGAGCGAGTTTCATTATTTTTTAAATCAGAAATTATATTGGTTGCTGTAGCCTTTGATTCTACATACTCCAAACGAATGTTCCGATTCGTGATTGCTTTCAATGTTGCAATTAATGAATCCCTGTTTGCAGGTTGATCCAATTGCTCACGATAGAAGAGCGAATCTTTAGTCATTAATAGTCTTATAGTTAAAACCTCATCGTCGAGTCGCGCCGCTTCAAATCCGAAGTGCTCAAGCATAGTCCCATATAGAGGCTTTTGGGTCTTAATATGTAGAACTAATTTTTTCCACCAACCCATATCCATCACCGTGGGTTGAGTCGTACTCAAAGAAGCTGCTGCATTTAATAATTGTTTTGAATCCACAACATCACTTGCGGTTTGCTTTGTTGATTCTACATGAGTTGCCTGTTGTATTGATTTTGTTGCCGTTAGACTTCCGGCAGAACCTCTTCCCGAGGAAGAGTTCCCAGAAGATCGAATCTGCTCAACTGACTTTAATTCAGTAAGTGGAATTACAACTCCGGTTGTCGACATTTTTATAAATAGCACATCCATTACCATTTTAGGCACAGGACTTCGCGCAATCTCATCAAGACCATAACTCATCATTCTGAAAAGCATTTCAAATTCTTCTAAAGTTCTCAGTGATAATAAAGACTGAACATCGTCTAATTCGATATCAGTTAAATCTAAATATGCGTTTGCTGAGGTTTTATTTTGCTCTAATAATTTTGCTACCATTAAGGTACGGAACGTACGGAGCACTTCTCTCCCAAATTGCTTGAGGTCAAAACCATGCATATAAATACGCCCAATAGCCTCTAAAGACTTAATTGCATCCTTATTTAGAACTCCACTTACACAATCTAATATTGTTTGCTTATCAATCAAACCTAATGCTGTGGTAATCATCTCAGCAGAAATTTCTTTTTTGCCTTCAGAAATTGAAAGAACTTGATCGAGAAGAGAAACTCCGTCTCTCATGCTTCCCTCGGCTTCTCTTGCTAGTATTGCCAAAGCATCTTCAGAAATTTTTAATCCTTCTTCTTTACAAATTTTTTGTAGACGGTCTTTTAAATCTTTTTGAGAAACTCTTTTAAAATCAAACCGCTGACAGCGCGATAAAACTGTTTCTGGAATTTTTTGTGGGTCTGTTGTTGCAAAAATAAAAACAATATGTGCAGGAGGTTCTTCTAAGGTTTTCAAAAGAGCATTGAATGCTGCCGTTGTCAGCATGTGAACTTCATCTATTATATAGATTTTGTATTTTCCAGAAGATGGTAGGTACTTTACATTTTCACGAATTTCACGAACGGCATCGACACCATTATTAGATGCTCCGTCAATTTCTAAAACATCAACTGATCGGCCTTCAGCGATTTCAGTACAGTCTTGGCACTTATTACAAGGAATTCCAGGCTCTACTGAAGTCGGACATCGCAATGCTTTTGCAAATATTCGCGCTGCAGAGGTCTTTCCAATTCCTCTTGTTCCAGTAAATAAATAACCTTGGCTGATTCTTGATTTGCGAATGGCATTAGTGAGCGTCTGAGCGATATGCTCTTGCCCTACGAGGTCTGAAAAAAATTGTGGGCGCCATTTTCTGGCAAGTCCCTTATACGCCAATGCAAACTCCTAGCTGCTGGATTTCGAAAACAAGAGGTCCGATCCTCCGGCTTTGCTACGTCACAACGAGTGACAAGCTACCGTTGCTTCCTTCCGGACCTGGCGGGGTTTGCTGCACCCATTTGCGCAGGACCGAAGGACCGGACTTCTTGTTCTCACTTTTTTAGAGGGGTCCCCTCCCGCCCCAAAAAAGCTCGCATCGATATAACCTATCAATAGTACGCGTACTAGACCCCGCGTGTTAGTATTAATTATGATGTATGGGTATTCAAAGTGATGTTACGAATTAGAATCAAATTTTATTTAAAATTTAAGATCGTTATTAAAAAAATCTGAGAAAACATGTAGATAGTTTTTAAATAATTTCAGAAAATTTTACTTTAACTGTATAGACAAAGTTAAGCGCAAAGCATAAATCAAAGAAAATCAACATAAGGAAGCTATGCGTCACAAGAATTTAATTATGTTTTTATCACTAATTTTTATTATTTCAATTTCCATTAATTTAGTTGCTTACGATAGCATACATCGCAATCAAACACCTGAGGCCTTTCCAATCAAAGTACGTAACGGCGATGAAAAATCATTCAGTCCTAATTTTGATTTAAATGAACCTGCGATTGTTGATCCACAAAATTATGACACCATTATCATTGGAGGTGGAATTTCTGGTTTAACAGCGGCCTTGTATTTAACGGATCAAAATAAAAATGTACTCCTTTTAGAAAAAGAATCTGTCCTTGGTGGTCTTGCAGCTGGCGCAGGGAAAGACTCACCTGATGCATATGCACGAGGTGCAGTTTATTGGGGAAAAGCTTATGAGGAACAATTAAAAATATTTGAACATATTGGCCTTGGTGATTATGAAAAAAGATTTCCAATCATTGAGCCAAGCGACAACTACCTCTACAATGGAAAGCTTTACATCGACATTTGGGCAGATGACACTGTTAAAAATATTTCACAAAGCTTCACACTATTTAAACAAGAAGTATTGAATGCAAATAATGATGGCTTGATCCCTGATCAACCCATAGAAAATGCTGATGATCTAACATTAGACAAATTAAGCGCGCTTGCTTGGATTGAGCAAATGCCAAAAAATGCCGAAAAACGCGCAAAAAAAGCTGGTCCCAATAGCTCAGAATACCGAATTTGGAATCAGTTTAAATCTGACCCATTTTATAATCCTGATTCACCTATGAAAGCAGTAATTGATTTTTTAAATCTCTATTGCAGATCCTCTTTGGGTGCAAATTTAGACAAAGTCTCCGCCATTGCTTTTGCTAATTTTTATTTTGCTGAATTTGAAACTAGATATAGTACTCCCATTGGAAATGCTGGTATTGCCAAATCAATTGGGCATCTTCTTCGCGAAAAAGACACCCTAAAAGTTGAAATTAAAGCTCCCGTGGTCAGAGTTGATCAAGATCATGCAAAAGTTACCGTTCACTACTTAAAGGATGGTAAGCATCAT
>CAZPTV010000157.1:0-5124 GCA_964589335.1 uncultured Bacteriovoracaceae bacterium | reverse complement strand
GTTTGACTTCGCCTTCTGTGGGTGAAAGTTTTTGAGCCAGTAACTTTAATAATGTCGTCTTACCTGCGCCAGTTACTCCTACAATTGCAGTTCTTGTACCTTTTTTTATGATCCAATTTAAATCTTTAAAGATTGGCCGATCACCATAACTTAAATGCGCACCCTTACATGTGATGACTTCTTTTCCGCTATGTGGTGCTGGAGGAAAACGAAAGCGTACAACATCATTTTCATCTGGAAGTTCAATTAAATCCATTTTTTCTAGTTGCTTTAATCGACTTTGTGCTTGCCTTGCTTTTGTTGCTTTTGCTCCAAATCGCGCCACAAATGCTTCAATTTCAGCAATTTTTGCTTGTTGTCCAGCATATTGAGCCCGTAATATTGAAAGTCTTTCTTCTTTCTGCAGAACATAGGAATCAATGTTTCCCTTATAACTAACTAAATTTTTTTGATCGATTTCTAATACTTCATTTACAATTCTATTTAAAAAAAGTGTATCGTGACTAATGAGGAGCATCGCACCTTTATATTCTCGTAGAAATTTTTCCAACCATAACAAAGATTCTAAATCTAAATGGTTCGTTGGTTCGTCTAATAATAAAAGGTCTGGATCCATTAATAAAATTCGTGATAATGCGACTCGCATTAACCATCCACCACTAAACTCAGAAAGTGAACGTTTAAAATCGTTTTGAGAAAATCCCATTCCACTTAAAATCGTTTTTGCTCGAGATTCTAATGTGTATTCATCAAGATGTTCTAATTCTTCTTGTATCCGTCCGTATCGTTCTAAGTCTTCTTGTTTTATTTCTTCTTTCGTAAATGCTATTTCTAATTCATTTTTAAGATCTAAAAGCTCTCCCCGGCGTCCATCCAGTCGCATTACTTCATCAATAATACTACCTTCATTAAACTTTGGAATATCTTGGGATAGATAACCGATCGAAAGATGAGAAGCCTTTGAAACTCTTCCCTCATCTGGCGACTCCAAACCTAATATAATTTTAATCAGAGTGCTTTTGCCTGCACCATTTGGACCTATTAATGCAACTCTAGAGCGATGACCCAAGTGTGCACTTGCATCTTTAAAAAGTAATTTAGAACCAAATTGTTTTGATAAACCTTGAATATGAAGCATTTTTATTCAATATTCTATAACTTATATGTTAGATTTTTTACATGACTAAAAGCGATCATTTTCGCACAAATTGCTATAATTGCCATAGACCGAAATCGGTTTGTTTTTGCGAATACATTCAGCGATTTGACTCAAAGTTAAACTTCATCATTCTCATGCATCCTATTGAGATGAAAAGAAAAATCGCTACCGGCAGAATGTCGTTTTTATCATTAGAAAATTCAGAAATTATCGTGGGATATGATTATTCTGAAAATATAAGAATTAACGAACTCATATCGAATCCAGAGAACCATTGCATGGTACTTTAACCATCTCGTAACTCAATAAATCTAAGTCAGCTTTCAAACTCTGAACGTTATACAATTATTCCCAAACATAAAAAACCAGTCATTTTTGTTATTGATGGCACTTGGCACACAGCTAGAAAAACCATGTTCTGGAGTACAAATTTGAAACAATTGCCTTCAATTTGTTTTGATCCTCAGACGCAGTCTCGTTTTTTGGTCAGAAAGCAACCTAAAGACTTTTGTCTTTCGACTATCGAAGCAATTCATCAAACGATTGAATATCTAGCAGAATCCTGTGGATTCGAAATTCGTAGCCGAAAACACGACGCTTTACTACATGCTTTTGGTAAAATGGTCGCCATACAACTTAAATACGTTGAAAATATTCAACATCAATACATCCGCACTAGACATCAAAAAACAATTAATAAACTTAATACTCTAAGAAAGGTTAACTATGAATAAAAATAAAAAAGTAGCTATCATTCACGGTTCACGCACTCCATTTGTTAAATCGATGTCTCTCTATCAAGGTGCATCGAACCAAGACTTACTGAGTACTGCGTTTAATGATCTTGTTCATAAATGTAAATTAGAAGGAAAGCTACTCGGTGACGTCATAACAGGAACCGTTATGAATCATCCGTTCGATTGGAATCTTTCAAGAGAAGTGATCTTAGGAAGCAAAGTATCTCATGAAACACCGGGTATGAATATACAAAGAGCCTGCGGAACGGGACTCGAGGCTGCTAATTTGATTTTTTTAAAAATATTATCAGGTCAAATTGAATCAGGAATCGCAGGAGGAAGCGACACCAATTCAGACATTCCCCTCATTGGCCAAAGAAAACTAACACATTTTTTAATTAAACTTCAGAATGCAAAATCAGTTTTAGAGAGAATTTCTATTCTTACAAAGTTCAATCCAATGCTTTTAAAACCTCAGGTTCCTGCAGTAAAAGAACCTCGCACCGGATTGTCGATGGGCGAACATACAGAAAAAATGGTGAAAGAATGGAAGATTACAAGGGCTTCGCAAGATGAGCTTGCATATGAATCGCATCAAAAAGCAGCCAAAGCATATGAAACAGGTTTTCATGAAAATTTAATTTTAGAATTTAAGGGTGTTAAGAAAGACCCCATTACGCGAAAAGATACAACTGTTGAAAAATTATCAAAACTTAAACCTGCATTTGACCGAACCGATAAAGGAACACTTACCGCTGGTAATTCAACTCCTTTAACCGATGGATCATCTGTTGTTTTAATGTCGTCTGAAGAATGGGCAAATAAAAATAAACTTGAACCAATGGCATATTTTGTAGACTGTGAAGTGGCTGCACTTGATTTTGTTCAAGGAGCAGGCCTACTCATGGCTCCCACTGTTGCAGTTTCTAGGTTGTTAGAACGCAATCAACTGACGCTTCAAGATTTTGATTTTTATGAAATTCACGAAGCCTTTGCAGGACAAGTTTTATGCACATTGAAAGCTTGGGAATCAGATGAGTATTGTAAAAATATTTTAAAAAGATCAAAACCGATGGGTTCAATTGACCGCACTAAAATGAATGTTAAAGGTGGAAGCCTGGCACTTGGTCATCCATTTGCCGCTACTGGCGGTCGTATCCTTGCAAGCGCAGCAAAAACATTAAAAGAAAATGGCAAAGGTAGAGTTTTAATTAGCATTTGCACAGCGGGTGGAATGGGTGTGGCTGCTATTATTGAAAAATAGCTTAAATCATTATCCTACATAAAAAATATTTACGGACTTAATGCCCCTAATGACATATTAAAATAACTTCCAGAAGGAGTCGTTTGTAATTTTACTGCTCTAACCATGAATTTTCTTCCGTTAGAGTACGCAACCGAAGATTGATAACTATTTCCACTGACAGGTACTGAAGTGATTCGAGTAATTTGAGAATTAGTAATCTCATATATATGATAACCAATAAGTCCAGATTCGCTCGAAGAATTCCACGTAAATTTAAATTGATTTGAAACATTTGAAACGACAAGTCCTGAAGGTGGTGCAACTTGAATTGCTGTTAACGTAGGGTCTCCCAACAGCGAAACATACGAATTGTAACCATCCCCTGCCCAACTTGTTGCTCTTTCTGGGGTATAGGTATTAATGATTTTATTATTCATTGTTAACAAAGCACCATATCCAACATTACGACCTATCGCCATGTGGTGATTCCACCAATTAACCGTACCTGCCCAAGCAACAGTAAGACCGTTACCACTCATTGTATATGTTCTTAAATAACTATTACCACCATTCCAGTTTCCAAAATAACTACCAAAAGCCATATTAAATACACTGCCTAAATTTATTTCATCCATTTGATCTACACACGAAACTCCAGACATCGAATCACCACCACCACCACCACAAGTATATCCCCATAGATAACTTTGACTGCTTAAGGCTGGATGTGCCGATGCTGGACAATTTCTTCCTGATGCATTTGAAAGCGGTGTTTGAATACTAATATTTTGAGACCCGATACTCGAGGTCATTGTGCGAAGTCCGTTCGTCGCATAATCACTACCATTAAAATTATCAATAAAAAGTCCTTTATTTTGTGGAGTAAACCCTTTGATTTTAAAGTTGTGTAACTTATTTAGGTAAGTAATCATTTGTTGTACTTCTGTTCCAGGAAACGCACTCATTCCTGCTGTTGTAATACGACCAAGTTGTAATTCAACAGTCGAAGGAATATTAGTTTGAAGATTTGTATCGTTACCGCTCCATGTTCCTGTCAAATCTGCATAATACGCATCTGCAGGCCAAGAATTAGTCCCATGTCCATCCGGATTAACACCAGCTGTATAAGGTACAGGTACATGTCCCACAATAAATGCGGCACGAATTTGCGTTGGATCGCTATTATAGTCAGCGATCAGAAGATTTCTCACTGATGCTGGGGTCGCACTTCTACTTACAGAGCGTCGAATAGGAATCCAGCCACTTCCCAATAAATCATTTTCAAGTGTCGTTAACTGAGTGCTGATAGATGGCTCTAAGCTAGAATCAACAACTAATAATATTTTACCATTATAATCTGTAACCGGAACTTCAATACCTGTCGCAATATAATTTGTTCCAGTTCCCTGATTGGTTGAACTGATCGTAACTTTATATTCATAAACTTGGCCAACAACAACATTAGTATCTGTCCATGTATTTGATGTTGCAGTTGCAGACACTGGCGTTCCCCATGTTGTAGCACCTACAGATTTTCTTGAAATAGAAACAGATGTTCTAGTCACTCCCGTAACATTATCCCATTGGATTCGTATTTGTGGCGGATTTTTCAGAACTGATGCTGATAAAAATATAGCATTTTTTGTAGCCACAGTATTAACAATTGTATTTGGTGTAAATGGTGGCATCGGTGTATCGGTTGGTGTTGGAGTTGGTGTTAACGTTGCAATATTCGCAACATTTGAATTCGCAGAAGAGCCCGCTGAATTAGAGGCCTTGATTCTAAAGTAGTACGTTGTTGACTGGGTTAAACCAGTCACTGAAGTACTTGTCAAATTTGCACCGATTGTGGTTGTAGTGATATTTGAAAAAGTACTTGAAGTTGATCGTTCAAGAATAAAGTTTGATTCGTTATTAGAATTATCTGTCCAAGTTAAATTAATTTGTGAAGTTGATATCGCAGTTCCCATCAAGTTAGTCGG
>CAZPTV010000156.1:0-5127 GCA_964589335.1 uncultured Bacteriovoracaceae bacterium | reverse complement strand
TGGAATATCCTTTGGAAACAAAAAATAAAATAAATAATGATTTTTATAATGAGCTCGGTCAAAAATGGTATTCGGCAGAAGATAATCCCGTCGCACTATTGCGAGCTGAAAATATAAAGAAATTTGAATGGATACATAATAAATGTACAAAGATTTATGGAAATAAGAAATTAAGAATTCTTGATATCGGTTGCGGAGCAGGTTTTTTAACAAATGAAATGGCTAAGTTAGGGCATGAAGTTTTTGGAATAGATTTATCCAGTGAAAGTTTAAATGTAGCCAAGTCCTTTGATTCCACGAAAACCGTTAAGTATATCACAGCAAACGCATATCAAATACCTCTTGAGAGCGAATCATTTGATTTAGTATTTTCAATGGATTTTCTAGAGCACGTAGATCAACCTGAACTCATAGTAGCCGAAGCCTCGAGACTTTTAAAAACACCAGGTACATTTATTTACCATACATTTAACAAAAACTGGATCAGTCACTTGATCGTCATTAAAGGGATTGAATGGTTTGTAAAAAATACGCCTAAAAATATGCATGTAATTGATTTATTTATAAAGCCAGAACACCTACGATTATTTTGCCAAAACTATGGCATGAAAGTGGTCGATGAAATAGGATTAAGACCAGAATTTTTCAATACTTCATTTTTAAAAATGCTTTTTACTGGTTGCGTATCAAAAGAATTTAAATTCAAATTTACAAATTCTTTAAAAATTTCCTATATGGGCTGTGCGTCTAAAATTTAATTATTCAATATATTACGTTTAAAAAAACTATGGGCATAACTTTCCTCGAAAATATGAGTACTCATTTCTTTCGATTAAGTAATCTAAATAATTAGCGTAAAATTAAATTGATGAATCCAGCAAATCAATCGCAAGACACAAAAAGTGTCAACCGTATTTCAGTTATTTTTTATTGTGTTAAAGAAACTTCAAATGATGCCATTCCTTATTTAGAAATATTCGAAAAATTTAATAATTTAATCGAAATTCATCATGCAAATAATTTAAATGAAGTAATAGAATTCACTAAAATAAACGGTCATGGAATTGTATTTTTTGAGATTTATTCTAAAGATGACGTTGTAAAAATTTCACAACTGTTAACAAAACTCGCCCCTGAATTAAGTAATTTAGTGTTTAGAGCGATTGGATTTTGCAATATTCCACTTCCTAAAATTGAATCTTATTTGTTAAAAAATGGTGTAAGCGAATTACTGCAGAAAAAACTATCTAATCGAACGATTCATTATAAAACTGAACAATGGATTAAAGCTGCAAAAATATCTTACAAAAAAATTAAAGCAAATGAAGATCGCGATTTAAAACGCAAATCTAGAGGAATGTTCATGGGAGAATCAAACTCCACATCATCACCTCGAAATACGAAAGCATGTATTCATTGGTCTGAACCATTGCCACTTAAGGCTGATTTCTGGATTCTATTATCGAAAAAGAATATTAGTAAATCAAACTATGGTTTTGCAGTTGAATTACTAGGCCCTCCTCCTAATGTTGCAACATGGAAAGAGAAATCACCTGGTATTTGGAAATATGTAGTTTTAAAACAGACTGATTATCAATTATTTGACCCTGAATTTGGTGAATGGATTTTCACAGGAAATAAACCTGAATACTCTTGGGAAACGTACACCTGGCACTTCTCTTCTAAAACGATGAATCTAAGTTTTATTGATTCAAATAATAATTCATATCGAAAACTTGGAATTGAAGGAAATGACTTAATTATTTGCAAAAACAAAAGTGATGCACAAAAACACGTTGATTTAATTTTAAAGCTTTTAACTCTTGAAATTTCCTCAAAAAAATATGAAGTCAAAAAAACTTCTTTCAATAATTTAGTACTTGAAAATATTGATACATCGAAAAGCATTGAATTTAATATTGAAACTTCTCAAGTTTCAAATTCAAATTCAAATAACAATGACTACGTGATGGAAAATGACGAACCGCTTGTAAATTGGGATAAAGGAAGTTTGTCAATGACTTCTGAACCAACTGGCCCCACCCACCGTTTTGATCACGAACAAAATTCTGCTCATTTAAATGTGCAGCAAACCAGTCAGCCTTCAAGTAGCGGAACATCGTTTAATTTGCCTCAAGGTGATTCTTCCCCACTCGGAAAATTAATTAAAAATACTTTTCAAACTCCAGCACAAAATACCGGCGCGTTAAATCAAAACACAGATTGGACAGAAAAATTAAAGACCATCGGACTCAAGATTGAAATTGAGAACCCAGATACAAAGCAAAAGTCTGATCTCATTTTTTTAGATTTATTTGATAATTTATTGGTCGCGCAACCTACCGATGCTATCGACATTAACCGTGAAAACTTAAATATAAGAATCCAATTTTCAAATTCAGGAAGTCCAGTTGATTTTGTTGCATCAATTAAATTACTTTCTAGTGAAAAAACTGAGGGTCCTCATAAAATTTTAACTCTAGATATCTCAAATGTAGATTCAAAATTTATAGAGTTATTTATGTCAATTATTCAAAATCGACAAGTCGATGCTAATCATTTTGTGGAACTTGCACGAGGTCTTTAATTATGGCTGATAACAAGCAAAATAAAAAACAGATCGAATTACTTCATAAGTACTTGAGTGATAATTTAATATTAGTATGTGATCAGAGCAGTGCTTCTCGATCGAGAATATCAAATGTAATGATTCAATTGGGTGCAAAAGCGAACTATTTAAGATCTTTTGGCAACTATATCTCAGCATTAGATTGTTTAAAAAGCGAACAACCAAAAGTTGTTATATCAGATTACTACCTAGGCGGTCATAATGGTTTTGATTTGATTATGGATTATAAAAAAAGTGTAATCCCTCCAAAAGATTCCATTTTTATGCTTATTACCGCGAATTCATCGCAGTCTGCAATAGCGCGTGCTGCCGAAGAAGATATTGATGCGTTCATTTTAAAACCTTACACCCTTGAATCTGTCGCTGAATCAATTCAAAATTCTTCAATTCAAAAATTATTTCCATCAGAATATGTAAAAATTATTGATTTAGGAAAAGAGCATTTATTTAAATTAAACTTTCAAGAAGCTAGAATTAAATTTAAAGAAGCAATTAAATTACATAACCAACCTTCACTAGCTTGGTACTATTTAGCTCAAACAGAACACTTAGAAAAAGAATATGAAAAAGCCACGAAAAATTACAATGAAGGGCTAGGCTTAAATCAGATTCATTACAAATGTCTAATTGGTTTGTATGACTTGTTGATTTCTCAGGAAAAATATAATGAAGCTTATGCTGTCATTAAAAAAGTAGCTACGGTTTTTCCAGCTAATCCTCAGAGATTTTTAAATGTTGTTCGTATTGCGATTATGACTCATAATATTCCTGATATTGAACAATACTATAAAATTTTTAAAGAGCTTGATGAACGACCACCAGAGTTAGTGAAAGCAATTTGTTCTGGTTTAATCATTTTAGGTAAACATTATTTAATGCAATCAAATACAAACCGAGCTCTTGAAATATTTAATTATGTTTCAGTTAGTTGTGGTGAACAAAGACAATTCATTCAGTATATCATTGAAACACTCTGGTCATTTAATAAAGTTGAAGATGCAATCCCCTACTTCAAACGATTTGATGGAGCTGAACAAAATAAGTCATATTATAGGATTTCTAAATTTTTAATTGAATCAAACGAATTAAAAGATCTTGATTTGGCATTAGAAGGAATCGTAATGATTAAAGATAGAATCATGAATCCGAATGTTTTTTTATCTACGATCAAAGCTTTAAAGAAAGCTCAACGACCTGAATATACAGAATATGTTGAAATGGCTTCAAATCAATGGCCTGATAAATCAATTGAATTTTTAAGTGCTTAAGAAATTAAGAACCCGACTTTAAGGCTTGCTGCAATCTCTCTTCTTCCATTTCATTTAATCTATGCTTTATTTTTACTAAACGTGTAATACGATAAAGCATTGTATTTTCTTCAATCCCATCTGTTTTGACAGGCTTCCAACTATCCAAAGGGTCATACTGAACCATAAGTTCCTTTTGTATAGAAACCTTCACTGATGGTTTACCTCTATAAGTACCCGGCGCTACTGTAACGCTTATACGGTATTTTGATTTTAAAAATGTTTGAGACTCACCAAATGGTTCTGTGAGTTCCTTATGCGTTGCTGTCGAATCTATCCAAGCAGTTTGAATGACTCCTGCTTCTCGATTTACAATTGCTCGTTCAAAACTTCCCAATGCATCTAATACAGCTGTCCATCCAGTATTGTAATCTGTCTTTAATATTCGAGAATATATTGGCGTTAGGTCAAAACCTGGCTCATGAAAAATGGAACAAGCAGAAGCGCCAAATAATATTAAATATAAAATTAAAAATAAAATTTTAAAATTATTTAATAACTTTTTGTAAAACACGATGATTTTTCTCGATGTCGTCACCATTAACTATAGGATAACCGCCAAGTGGTGACTTGATCAAGTCCACACTGAAAGTGTTTACACTTCCTATCGAATTAGCAATTTCTGTATATGCAGCGAGTGGAACTTGAAACTGAGCATTTACTGGAGCAACAATGACCCATTGATCATCAATTCGATCTCCACCAATCGTATTTTTGTATTTCTTCTGAATTCTAGCGACCATCAAATCGTAAGTTTCATTTAATTGAATCAGCCATGGGGATGCGTATCCAGACGCAGGTAATGTAAAATCAGCTGTAATTGATGAGCCTGGAATCTCTGAAATCGCTTCGTTAATCCATTCAACTCTAAAATGATCTGCTTTTTTAGTTGCTACAAAATCAAGATATCTTGTTGGTAATGAATCTAATTTATGTAAACGTGAGCCTGCTTTTTTAGCTGGTTTAATATCAGTTGGTACAAATACGCCTGGCTCGACTTCCCAGATTGAAGCAATCATATGCATCGTATCTGATGGCAATGGGTTTACATTGATTCCTTTAAAATCTTTGTATGATTTAATGTCCATATTTGCATTAATATCCATAACCATTTTCGTTTGAGTTGTGACTTTTGCTGTTACTCCGATATGAGTAAAAGACATATTATCCATAATTTTTTCAAAATCTTGG
>CAZPTV010000155.1:0-5148 GCA_964589335.1 uncultured Bacteriovoracaceae bacterium | reverse complement strand
AATAAAAACAATTTTTTGACCAGGAAGAGTTTTAAAATCAAAAATCCAACGTTGAAAACTTTCTAAAATATGTAGAATATCTGAGCTCCAACCTTCATATTTTTTTGGATAAATTCCTCGACCCCCAATAACAACAACATTTTCAGTTCGGAGTCGAATCCAAGATTTAGAACGTACGCCAATAATTCTTAGTTCAGTCGGATGGGATCGCGTCGTTTCTAAATTCTTCATGCCCACAACACGGTGTCTATCTAAAAGTCTAAAGTTTTTCTTGCTCCCTAGCTTGATCGAAAATTTTGGACCTACCAATGTTAAATGAAGTTCGTGCCTTAGAATTTTTCTAACGAAATCTAGGGCGGGTTCTGTCCAAAATTTATTTTTTGAATTTCCCAGCGCTTGATCTAAAACAATCAAACAAAGGTCTGTTCGAATATTTAAATTACTTGAATTTAACGCGATAGATTCCATAAAAGCTCCATCGTTGCTGGCAAATCGCCTTCGAAAGCGGTCGCAATATAATTATTTTTTTTAGTTTTTTTCCAACTCGGATTAATCCATTCCCATTCTATCCAAAAACTTCGGCTTTCTTTAGTGAATTTAATATTATTGTTTTTATTTGATTTTAAACGCAAACACTCATCAACAACACGATCTAACCCATCTGGGCCTTTTCGCGTGGTCCAACTTGCAAATATACTGTTTTCACTCTTTAGGTAATGCGTTGAACCTAACTCAACCCAAACCGGACTCGCTTCAGTAAAAATATTTTCGTTTGAAAATATATTTTTCTGTTCTTCAAACCAGGCATAATTTCTTTCGCGCCGTCTTTTTCTAATTCCATTGAGCCATATTGTATCTTGATCTTGTAAATATTTTTTAAGTGGAAAGATTAAATCTCCGGTTAAAAAAACGTAAACTCCGTCGTTTGCTTCAATCCAGACATTTCCATCTTGAGGTGTTTCTACTAATATTTTTTGCCCGTTCGTCTCTAGTATATTTGATCCATAAAATATTTTTTGTTCAAATTTTCTTTCTGCATATTGAATGAGTTGACTAGCGATTTCAAATGGGTTCCAAACACATGCATAAGAACGCTGTACAGCACCATCAATCTGAGCGACACGTTGAAATTGAAAGTCGATTTGCTGACCGAATGCATGCACATAATCTGCACTCATTAAATGATATTGACCCGAAGCAAATGATTTTCGTTCAATTTTAAAAAATTCTCTTTCAAGCGCGATAGTTTTTTCACGATGTACTGGAACAGAGCTAAATAATGACCAGCAGTCTATTCTTTTAAACCCTGAGCTCTCAATCGATGCGGGGTAAATCTCTCTAATTCTTTGCAGAGTCTTATCGTATAACTCATTTAAATCATTTTTTGTAAAATAGGACAGATTCCACAAACCCATTCCGTGTCGAGGCAAAAAATCCATTGCATTGAATTCACGAAAAGGATTTAGAATAACAATATCTTTTTCTAAACCAGCAAAACGACTTGCTCCCATTAATGCTGCCGATCCACTACCAATAATGATGACATCGGTTTGGATTTTTTTCATTTATCCAATAAAAAAGAAGCCATCACACGTGTCATTGCGGCTTTGACCTGACTTTTCTTATAGTTTCCGTGGGAGCTTTTCCCTTTTACATTTTCTGAATGCGAGATTTCATCGGTTACCTGAACCTCAAACGGGTAGAAAAACCTAGTCTCTCTCTGTATGTTTTTTAAATCGAGTCCCTCTGTAATTTTTAAGATTTCTTCAGGAACCGTCTTACCCTTAATGGCAGATTTTAAATTTTTAAGTTCATCATAAAGCGGGTTTTTTAATTTGATCAACTGTCTCCCTGTAAACTGCATGGATTGATAGTGTTTTGAAGAATGCGGATTATCTCGATCATTTTTTACAGCGGCTTCTGTATTTAATAATTCATTAAATTCAGAATCGAGTTCATTTGCATTTATTTTTCCTGCTTCAGCTTTTTGCATAATTCGATCTGCGCCCTTTAGAAAAATATCTGCATCAAAAAGTGTGTTTCTAGATCGGCTAGGTTTAATATTGCCTGGCATAATGACATTGCGATCTCTCAAAAATTTAACAACACGAATTGCTTCTAATTTTGTTTTAGTAACAAAACGAATTCCGATACGGTCAAAAAGCTCTTCTGCAACATTTTCTGGCTTGTGTAATAATTTTAAAATAACTGAATCTCTAGATTTCTTAGGCTTACTGTCAAATATAACCAAAGATATCTTCTCTGAATCTTTTGAATCTTTTCCTAAGAAAAGTCCTTCTTCTGGATCATTGTAAATGTATTTATAAAATCGATCTAAGATTTGTTTTTGTATGTCTGCAAAATAATTGGCACCGAAATCCTTATCCATATGAGCAATGGTGTGCATAATCTTTATTATAGAACATGCCCAATATGCAGTATGTCCAAAATGCACATCTCCAGAGGGATTGTATTCGCCGGCCATTAAAAAAAGCTGATTGATGTCTGTAATTTCTAGAATTTTTCGAGGAATTTCTAAATCTAAGCCTTCTGGATTCTCTGGCTTTAAAAAATAACGTCGAATAAAACTCATTGCCTCTTGAAAGTTTCCAAATAACTCTGCTTGCTCAATTGGATTGTCTAAATCGTAACCATAACACTCTAAAAATCTTTTAATTTCCTCAGGTGTTCTTAATTTTAAGCCTTTGGCGGAATCAATTGCGGATTTTCCGCCGATTACGACATCCATTACTTGCCAATCAAAATCAAATCTCTTTCGAATTTCAGGTGTCAGAGTCATTGCAATAGACGTTAGCGAGAATAAAAAAGAATATCAAATGTTTTGAAGTCTTAAAATTCAGGATATACTCCTTATTAACGTATCAAGACAAAAAGGAGCATTAATGAAATCTGCTGAAAGAGTATTTCTAACTTGGTTTGGTTTGGGAAAAATCCCATACGCTCCAGGTACGTTTGCAAGCCTAGGCGCCATTCCGCTTTGCTATTTTTTTATTCACCTTAATGATTCCTCTGCGATATTTTCCTGGGGAGTAGCCATTTTATTTACTGCACTTGCTATTTTTTTGGCCGCACAAGATCAAAAAACTTCGCATCATAAAGACCCAAGTTATATTGTCATCGATGAAGTTGCTGGAATGCTCTTTGCCACAATTCCATTTTCAAAAAGCACGACGATTTACTCGTGGATCGCTGCATTTGCATTTTTCAGAATTTACGACATTTTAAAGCCATTTCCCGCTAATTGGTTTGATAAACGCTCAAAAGACTCCCCTCAGGCTATTTTGCGAGGAGTTCACATTGTTATGGACGATGTCGTCGCAGGAATTTACACACTCATTTCATTGCTTATTTTGAATCAATTTTTTTCAAAATATATCCATTAGTTTTTTGGTAGTTTTTTAGTAGTTTTTTTGGCATCTCGCTTGCTTTAAAGCGTCATGGTTGAAAAACTGGTTTAGTTTTTTAATCTGCTTTGCTTGCACCAAATAATAACCAGATAGATCTGCTTTGCATGCGGAGCGCTATGAT
Source organism: uncultured Bacteriovoracaceae bacterium (assembly GCA_964589335.1). Classification (GTDB taxonomy): domain Bacteria; phylum Bdellovibrionota; class UBA1018; order UBA1018; family UBA923; genus CAZPTV01. The sequence goes on along the minus strand of CAZPTV010000155.1, from coordinate 1,599 downwards.
ATTAAATATTTTTCAATACCTTTGATATCTACACTAAGTATGGTAGCCGGTTAATATAGCAGTACACAACATCTGGAGGAGGACAACCCGTGAGTACAAATCTAAACTCTAACGAATCACAGTCAAATAAAGCTAAGGCACTTGAATTGGCCTTAGGAACCATCGAAAAACAATTCGGAAAAGGCTCGATCATGAGACTTGGTGAAGGCCAATATATGTCTCAAGAAATTCAAGCCATTCCAACTGGATCTCTAAGCTTAGACATCGCTCTCGGTGTCGGCGGACTTCCTCGCGGAAGAATTGTTGAAATCTTTGGGCCAGAATCATCTGGTAAAACAACCCTAACATTACATGCGGTTGCCGAAGCTCAAAAGCAAGGTGGAATTGCAGCGTTCATCGATGCCGAACACGCTCTCGATGTAGACTATGCTAGAAAACTTGGTGTTAAAGTTGAAGATCTTTTGATCTCTCAACCAGACACAGGCGAACAAGCTCTTGAAATCGCAGACATGCTCGTGCGTTCAGGTGCAGTTGATATTCTTGTAATCGATTCTGTTGCTGCCTTAGTTCCTCGCGCAGAAATTGAAGGCGAAATGGGCGACTCCCACATGGGACTTCAAGCCCGTCTCATGAGCCAAGCACTTCGCAAACTCACTGGAACCATATCAAAGAGCAAAACAACGGTTATTTTCATCAACCAAATTCGCATGAAAATCGGAGTGATGTTCGGAAATCCAGAAACAACAACAGGTGGAAATGCACTAAAATTCTATTCCTCTGTTCGTCTTGATATTCGCAGAATTGCAGCGATCAAGAATGGTGAAGATGTTGTCGGAAATCGCACTCGTGTGAAGGTTGTTAAAAACAAAGTAGCCCCTCCTTTTAAAGAAGTTGAATTCGACATCATTTATGGCGAAGGCATCTCTCACGCTGGTGATATTTTGGACTTAGCTGCCGATAAGAACATTATTGAAAAGAGTGGCACATGGTACACTTTCCAAAGTGAACGCATTGGCCAAGGCCGCGACAACGCCAAGACTTATCTTAAAGAACATCCTGAAATGCTTGAAAAAGCAAAAAGACTCGTTCTTGAGAAAGCTGGAGTTTTAAAGAATGTTCAGGCTCCGGCTCCTGCGAAAGACGCTAAAGAAGCTGCTACAAAAGTAATGGCTCAAGCAACTGCACAGGCTAAAGCTTCTGCAAAGAGTGCTTCTGAAAAAGAAGCTCCTTCAAAGGAAAAGTCTAAGCACTAATCCACACCACTTTAAACAGAATAAAAAAAGCCCAGATGCAATCACATCTGGGCTTTTTTCTTTCCCCGTATTCCCCTAAGTAAATCTTCTTATTCGTCATCTATAACGACCAAGATTGGTTGCGTCAATTTTTTTTAAATAAATATAATTTAGTAATAATTTCAATATGTTAAATCTTTTTATCGCTGATATATTTTGAAACATAATTGAACATAGAAATATTTCATCAGTACAGGACGACCAGCATAATCTTCTGAAAGAAGACATTGAAGCGGACTGCACAGTTTTAGATATCGCTCCCAAAATAAAAACCCAGGGTTTAAGGATTGAAGAGCTCGCTCTTATC
>CAZPTV010000154.1:0-5187 GCA_964589335.1 uncultured Bacteriovoracaceae bacterium | reverse complement strand
AATAGCTTTTTACCTTTAATTTCTTGTGACTTTCTAGTGAAAACTCCAAAAAATGCAAGTAATCCAATTACACTAAATCCAACAATTTCTAAGTGTTCGCTAATCCAACTCTCAATTGATGACAATGATAGTTACCCCCGACAAGTATGAATCGGCATATTTAAGTGCAGACATTAATTTGTATTGCGGCGAGAGTATGGTGGGCAAAATTTTCCTAATGATAGAAGGCACTCGACTATCATATAATACTTCAATGAAACTTTCTGCCGCACATTTTTCTGAAAAAGGAAATTCGAGAGATACCAATCAAGACTATTTAATCGCAGATGAAGCAAATGGGGTCTTTATTTTATGTGATGGGGTGAGTGGAAATAATGGTGGTGAAGTTGCATCTGAATTAGCAGCAAAAACATTGTATCAATTGCTTACTGCGCGTTTACAAAATTTAAAAATTTCGAACGAACATCTAAATACAGATCAAAAAGAATCTATTAGGCAAATTTTAATGCAATCACTCGATGTAATGGCCTCTACAGTGATGAAAAAAGGAAATTCGAATCACACGTTAAAGGGAATGGCTACGACTTTAGACGTAATTTTAATAGTAGTGGATACAGTCTTTATTGCACACATAGGAAACGGCAGAATTTATTTAAATCGTGAAGGGCGTCCAATTCAAATTACACAAGACCATACTCTGGCTCAGGAATTTGTAAACACAGGACATTGGACTTTAGATCAAGCAAAAAAAAGTCCATATTCGAAAGTATTAGCGAGATCTGTAGGTAGTGAAGAATATTTAAAATATGAATATCTCGAGATTGAAGGAGATGTTCACGATCAATTTTTGATTTGTACAAATGGTGTTTATAATGCAATTGAAGACAAAACATTAGAAAATTGCATGTTAGAAAAAAAAGGGATCAAAGAAATAGTAGATAATTTAAAAAATAAAATAGAAGCAAAAAGCGCAAAAGATAATTATTCTGCTATTTTAATTTCGTATAGCAAAAGTGAAGTTGTGCATGAGCGCAAAATGCCATTAAAAGTTGACGTATTAAAATCAATTCCGATTTTTAAAAGCTTTACATTCGTTGAGCTATCAAAGGTTTTAGAAAAGTCTAGATTAAAAGAACTACGTAAAGGCGAAATGTTATTTGAACAAAATACACACAGCAATGAAATGTATGTTATTCTTAGAGGAACACTTTCAGTATTTAAAGATAATAAGCGTTTGATAACAAGAAAAGAAGGAGATGCGATTGGTGAGATGAGTATGATTGATCAAGCGCCTCGATCGGCAACGATTTGTGCAGATTCGGACTGTACATTATTATCTTTTAATCGAGACGAATTGTTTGAGTTATTTAAAAGAAATTCATTGATTGCCGCAAAATTTTTCTGGTCACTTTCTGTAGAATTAAATACAAAATTAAGAAATACATCAGAACAACTTACAAAAGAAATTTCACAACGAAAGCCAAATTCATCTCCGTTTTGATTTAATCCAGTTTTTCAGACGCATTGAATTCAAATTAACAAATATAATCATTTTATTTATGAATCCAATTCTTTCAGAATATTTTTTACTTAAATCAGTCATGTGCCTTACGACTCTGGAATATGTATAAAACCAGTAGATTGGGTTTAGACGAAATGAAGTTCTGACCGTGCGAATATCTAATGTTAAAAAATAATGTGGAATCCCTTTTAATGTTTTGAGTTCAAATTGTGGTCCAATTTGCTTGAAGCCAAGTTTAGAGTAATATTCAAGCATATCGTCTATGCAAGAAGTAATGACATGTGTGAAGTTTTTTTGCAAAACGAGTTGTGTGCATCTTTCCAATAAACCAAAGACTGTATCTGTATTATGAAAGGCAGGGTCTACAGAAAGACGACTGATTTCAATTGTCTTTAATCTGTTAATTTTATCTGGAATTACGATTGATTCATCAAGTTCATATTTATCTTCATTCCGTTCGCATTGAGTGAGTCTTACTGAACCAATAATTTCATTGTGAAGTCTTGCGATGATAATGATTGAATTTGTGTCGTAAAAATCTGCCATTTCAGATGCTAGGGTTTCGTCTGGAATTTTTCCATTACTTTTATAAGCTTTTGCTCTGAGTTCGAGTACCTTATTATACTCATCGATAGATGAAATATACGTATACTGAATTGTATCTTTAATATGTTTTGGCTTGAGTCCAGCTTGACGTACAATTTGAATTTGCTCTGATGGCATTCGAGTTGCAAATGTTAAGAGATAACGAGAAATATTTTTTTCAAAATTACTAGACCGTCGAAAATATATTAAACCCATAATAATTTTTCCAGGCATTGAATCGATGTCGGTGTAGATAATTTCAGCATCAACAGAGACCGGTTCAGTCATTGGAATTTGAAGTGTAATATTTTGAATTTTGGCGCCTGGGAGTAAGGTTCTATTTCTTAATGATGTTGATATTTTCATCCCGTTGATAGACAGATCTAATGTTTCAAAATATATTTTTTCATCATATAAGTACGGATGTTTAAAGTGCCCTAATATTTTATTTAGTGGATTCGGTTTGGCTCGAAAAAATTTGCGTGTATTTATTAGCCGTGAATGAATATCAGAAATATTATTACGAGTACTAGAGTTTACAAAGAAAACACCAAATGTAATTGTATTTTCACGAGATTGAACATGACATACTTTTACATTTTTAATATGACCGATGCATTTATTTTCATATTTTATTTCAAGACTTGAAAGAAGATCGCCTTTATTGAGAGTTAAATTGTGAAAGTTATCACAATAGAGTAATGCACCTTTAGAATTTAAATTCAAAACTTTTCCTGAGTAATGTTGTTCTTCATATTTTATTGTAAAATTTACATTTTCAAATCGTTCAAAATCAGTACGTTCTTGAATTCTAGACTGTTCAATATTTTGATTTGTATTTTGGTTGCTCATGCTGCAACCTTTTCTTGATTTGGCAATTCTGTGTTTTTGTTTTGTATTATATAAATATGGATGGTTTTAGAGCTGCCTCTGACAGCTTGGAGTACTAATGAAGTACCTTTGTTTGTCATCCCATAATCAATACATGCTTGTGAATATAAAATACAATTACCATATTGTTTGCTGATTTCGCATATTCTAGCAGTTGTATTGACTGTATCTCCAAAACTTGTAAATTCAGTTTTCCCATCTGTTCCAATATTGCCAACAATAAATGGTCCAGAGTTAAGACCTATACCTAATTCAAATGGTTTCCATGTTTTACCTAAAGCGATAACTTGTTTTTCAATTTCATTATTTATCGAGCTTAGTGATTGAAGCATTTCCTCTGCGGTAGCTAAGGCTTGTTTCGCATGAGATTCTTCTGAGTTGAAGGCATTAAAAATTGCTAAGAGACCATCTCCCATGAGTCGCTCTATGATGCCGCCGTTTTTGTAAACAATTTTGGACATTTCTCTAAAATAAAGATTCATTGCTTGAACTAGAAAGTCTGGACCTAAGACCTCTGAATTCTTTGTAAAGCCTCTCAAATCAGAAAATAAAATAGTTCCAGTTGTAGAAATTCCTTTTTCTAAGTCTAATTTATTTTCGCCAAGCATCGACTTTACAACTTCGGCCGGCACAAATTTTTGAAATGCTTTACGAACTTTAATTTCTTTTTCAAATGACTTGATATTTTCAATAGAGATCGCAAGTTGATTTGCAACACATTGAATGAACTCTAAATCATCTTGCGTTAGTGTTTTTGCAGATAGATGGTAATCAACCAGCAGAACTCCAAAGGAGGATTGCTCCGAGTAAACGGGAACTGCTAAAAAGGATTTAGATTGAACAAATACTAAAATGGATTTTCCTTCTGATGAAAGAGATTTGAAGTAATCGCTGGTTACTGGGATTAAAATACTTTTTTTGTTTTTAAATAAGTTACCGAGATGAAAGTGTTCATTGGTTTCTTGCGCAAGATCAATTTGATAGTTTGAAAGTACCTTTGCCATTTTGCTTTCAAAACCGCATATATCTTGTGTTTTTAATGAATGAGTCAGCTCGTCATAAGCCATGTAAAGAACCCTGTCATATTTTAAATTATTCTTAATCTCATTCACGGTCATGTTAACGAGAGCTCTAATGTCTTTGTCAGAAGAGTTAATTCTTTGTAAAACATCGCTTAATATACGAGACTCTTTATATTTTCTGTCTAATTCTATTTTTTTACTTAGAAGATCTTTGTACCGATCTTCAGTTTCTTTTAGAAGTGAATTAAGATTGGCTTTTCCTTTTCGTTTATTTTTATTTTTAAATTTTAAAATCCACAGATGTGAAAATAAAAATGAAAGTACAGCTAATAAACTTAGTGCAACCATTAAGAAATTGTTTTTATTAGTAGTTGAATTTAATAATAAAGGAATGATGAATATACTTAACGTAAATGAGAGTATCCTGGCTTTTCTCAGACGAGGAACGAGTTTGTTAGGTTTCCATTTTAATTGGATGAGAGCCACTTTTTCATTGGATTCGATAATTTCACCATGGGCAACATCATTATCAAATAAAGCTGGAATTTGCTCTAGATAGCCTAGCCAGTTTTGTATGAATTGATCAAAATATTTGGTGTTTCTACCAGCAGTTAATTTAATTTGAACATGTCCTTTTTGAATGAGTGAAAATTCAACAAAATCCACCTTATTTAATTTAGCTGCAAAGTAAGGGATTTTATTAAATATTAAAACAGGATCCATCAATTGCATTGCTAAAAGCTGCGCACCTCCGATGAGCTCGTTACTCATTGCAATTTTACCTGATTCATAAGAAAAATTTTTATCTATGCGTGGATCACTGCAGATATGGTCATAAAATCTTTCGGCAAAAGTTTCTGAAACCCAGTTTGAAGTATTTTTTAAATAATCCCAATTTAAACCGCATTTTTCTATGAGTGCTTGTGCTTCATTTAAACCTAATATTTTTTCAAGATTATATAAATATGCTTTATAGATTTGAGTAGAGTAATGCGGGGTGAGTAGTGTTGGATCGAAATCAGATTTATTTTTCATAAGCGATCCACTTTCGAAGCAAATCATCATTACTAGATAGATCTGGATTTAAGTTTGTATCAAATACTATATTATATTCATTCAGGTTACTTTCTAATTCTTTAATTATATTTGAAGGTGGTGTTACATTTG
>CAZPTV010000153.1:0-5196 GCA_964589335.1 uncultured Bacteriovoracaceae bacterium | reverse complement strand
CTGCAGAAATTGGTAGTTATTATTGTGTAGAAATGACGCGTTTTTTGCAAAATGAACAAGAATTAAAGTTATTGATGTCAAAACTTAACGAAGTGGATTCAGTGCTCGAGCAGTTTGTAGGGTTGAACCGATTTTTAAAACCATTAATAGACTGGTGGAAAGTAATTAAAGCCTGCGTTCAAAGCGATGACTTAACGCAATTGATAGGATTAACCGAAGGAACATATCGAGTATTACAACAAAATGTTGATATTCTAATACAACTGATGGAAACTGCTGTTAAGACTGCGCATGATCGTGCAGCAAATAGTCCGCAACAAAATATTTCGAAGGAGTCGAATGTATGAAACAGGATGTTTTAAATAATTTCAATCAATCTAATATTCAAATCAATGGACAACCTATAGCAGATGAAAATTCTCCTTTAAAGGAAACGGTCGCAGCAAAAGGCAGCTTTGGATCATTTTTAGAGCAATTGAATAAATCATTAAAAAAAGATCATCAAGTGATTACTGCGATAAAGGTAAATGGTAATGCAATTACCGAAGAAGAAGAGAAAAACCTTTATGAGCACTCTTTAAGTGATTTAAGTGATATCGAAATTTTTACATCTTCTCCTGTTGAGATTGCACATGAAACATTAAATACGTTAGATCAATACATAGATCGTATAATTACAAATATTGATCGCGCGGGCATGCATTATTCGCAAAACAATATTCTTTCTGGGGATGATTATTTTGTTAAATCAATTGATGGACTAGACCTGTTTATACAAACAATCAGTGGTGTGAAACAAGCTTTACGTGTGGGTTTAGTCACTAAAGTAGGTCTGGCAGAAGCTTCATTGATGAGTATTATGAACGAACTGTTAATGGCCAAAAAACAAAATAATTATATTTTCATGGCAGATCTTTTGAGAAAAGATTTAATCGAAAATTTAAAAGAATGGAAAAACGATGTATTTCCAATATTTAAAAACTGGAGAATGAGCTAAATTAGAATTTAATTACATTCATATTTAAAAAATTATATTAGGGTAATGAAAAATAAAAAGAATTTACTCGTAAATTTAAGCATTACCTTGATCTTTACGACTATTCCGCTGTATATAATTGAATTATATTGCATAAAATTAAAAGTAGATGGTCTAGATAAAAATAAAGTAAATTATAAATATGCAAAATCAAATAATTTACATTTCGACGACCGAAGTCCAATCGAAATATATAAAGAGTCAGTTAGTAAAAAAGAAAGAGTTAGTTTTTATCCCTACTTGCGTTCACTCAACGAAACCTCATTTAAGGGTGTGGTTTTTAGTGGGATTTCAAATGCGAAAACTATATTTTGTAATGAAGAAGGAAAAAATACATATTATTTTAGCGATGAGTATGGTTTTAATAACCCCTCGAAAATACATACCAAAAACCAACTAGATATAATTATTTTAGGTGATTCATTTACTGCTGGGGCATGCGCATCGAATGGAAATAATTTCGCAGACATAGTAAGAAAAAAATATTCAGAAACTTTAAATTTGGGAATTTGCGGAAGTGGCCCGCTTTCTGAGTTTGCAGTATTTAAGGAATATGCATTGAAACATAAGCCAAGGGTTATTATTTGGAATTATTTTGAAGGCAATGATTTAATTGATCTAGAAAGTGAATTAAAAAATAATATTTTAAAAAAATATTACGATATTGATAATTTTTCGCAAATGTTACCTGAAAAACAAGATGAAATAGATCAGTATTTAAAAAATATTCATGATCAAAGCGTAGAAAGCAATAAATTGCCGACAATGTACGAATATTATAAAAAATCATTTTATATATATGAATTTATTTTATTAAAAAATCTTCGTGCTAAGATAAAATCAATATTTAAATACGGAAACACATACGTAATAAAAGAATATCCGGTAAATTATTTATTTCATATTCTAGAAAAACTACAAATAATATCTAAGACATGGGATGGAAAATTAATCTTTGTTTACCATCCAAGTTGGGAACGTTTTATTAATGGTTCCGCAAATGCAATAGATGGTGGTATAGCAAAGTCAACAAAGGAAACAATTCTTGAGAAGATAAAAAGTAATAACATTGAGTATATTGATGTGACAAAAATATTTGAATCGAATAATCCATTATCAAATTATGTGTTTGGACTTAATAATCATTACAACGACAAAGGTCACCGATTGGTTGGAGAAGAATTGAAACGAAAGATATCAAATATTATTAAAAAATAAATGATACTGTTCAACGACATAATCAATCATTGAGTCATTTAAACCAGGATATACTCCAGTAAATAATGTTTGGTTCATAATAATTTCAGAGTTTTTCAATGAACCGTGAATTCTTCTGGGAATATTAAGATAGCCGGGCTGTTTTAGAATGTGGCCACCAAATACAAGTCTAGTTTCAATATTTGCACCTTCAAGGTGTTTGATTAATGCGCTACGAAGCTCTGGATTTTTTACAGTTACTGGAAATCCAAATGGCGATGGATTCGCACGAGGATCTACAATAGGCAATATCAAATGTTCTTCGAGGGATTTCAACCCATGAAGCATGCGTTTAAAATTTCTTCTTCGAGCTTCAATGAATTGATGAATTTTTTCAAATTGAGCAACGCCTACTGCAGCCTGCATATCGGTTACTTTTAAATTATAGCCAACGTTTGAGTAGATGTATTTGTGATCGTAACCTTCAGGTAGTTCGCCGCATTTCCATTTGAATCTTTTTCCGCATGTGTCTGACTTTCCTGGTTCGCACCAGCAGTCTCTGCCCCAGTCACGAATCGAAAGTGCAGTTTTCTTTAACATCGGGTGATTGACGACTACGCCTCCGCCTTCTCCCATTGTGATATGGTGAGCAGGATAAAAAGATAACGAAGACATATGTCCAAATGTTCCGACTAACTTTCCGTCGAAAGTAGCTCCTAGAGCGTCGCAACCATCTTCAAGTAGCCATAACTTATGTTTTTCAGCGATTTGAAGTAATTTAGTCAAATCAAACGGATTTCCAACCGTGTGAGGAATAAACAGCGCTTTTGTTTTTGAACTGATTGCAGATTCAACTTGATTGGCATCGATGTTGTATGTTCCTAATTCGCAGTCCACAAAAACTGGGACAAGTCTATTCTGCAAAATAGGAGCAAGTGTGGTTGGGAATGTTACTGATGGAGTAATAACTTCATCGCCATCTTGCATCGGATGATAACCGTCTTCTAATCTTCTGGAATTTAATTCTGGGGAGCAAAGAGTGCTAACCATTAGTAAATTTGCAGAGGATCCAGAATTCACTAATAGAAAATCATTGGAATTAAAAAAACTTTTCATTTTATTTTCAAATTGATTTGAGTACGGGCCGCTTGTTAGCCAAAAATCTAGGGATGAGTCAACAAGGTGTATAAGTTCTTGTTCGTTAAAAACTCTACCAGAATATTGAACACGTGATTTTCCAGGAACGAATGATTTTTTTTGATGGTTTTCTTGGTAATATTCTTTAACAAGGTCAAATATTTTATTTTTCAATTGATTGTCTGAGTTCATTTTAAATTTCCAGTGTTTATATTTTTCCAATTCGGATGAGGTCTATATTTTTTGATAGATTGTTTTGAATTAAAATATTTCTCATATCAAACAATATGGGTTGAGACATGTTTGAAATTAAAAAATTCCAATCGGCGTCTTTAAATTCCTTCCAGGGAGTAATAATGCAAGCTGCATTGGCGCCTTTTAAGCATTCGGATATTTCATTTGTATATTGAATATTTTTAGCAAATGTCTCGGGAGAAAGAGAGTGAACGAGTGGGTCATAAGCCTTAACATTAGCACCGCGGTCTAAAAGTAATTTAATAATGGCAATGGATGGAGACATGCGCACGTCATCGGTATCTTGTTTGAATGCTAAACCTAATACAGCTATCGTTTTTCCTGTTAAATTACCAAGCTTCTTCTCAAGTAGTTGGACTGCTTTTTTAGGTCTTGTTTCATTCACTTCGTGAACAGAATCCAATAAAGGTGTATTGATGTTTAAATTTTTAGCGTGCAGGCGGAGTGCAAAGAGATCTTTTGGAAAACAACTCCCACCATATCCGGGTCCTGGGTACAGGTATGAAACAATCGATGGATTTTTTCGAATTTTATTTGAATCAATGGTTGTGAGGCGTTGATCTAGATAAAGTCCCTTCATAACAGTGTCTGCGTCAGCACCGGGGATGTTCTCGCAGAGAGTAGCGATTTCATTGCTGAATGAAATCAGTGTAGCAAGAAGTGTGTTTGTTGAATATTTAATGAACTCCGCATTCGTTGGATTAGTATTTACGACAGGACAACTAAAACCAGAGTAAAGTTGATTCATGATGGATTTTGATTTTTCATCGAGACTACCAATTACAATTCGGTCTGGATTTAGAAAATCATCTACGGCACAACCTTCTCTTAAAAACTCTGGGTTCATGCATAAACCGAAAGCTCCAATTTTTTTTCCAGAAGAAGTTTCTAGCTCTTCTTTAATAATAGATTCTGTCGTTCCAGGAACAACGGTACTTTTAACAACAACGACATGGTATCGATTTGATGTTTTTAAATATGTTCCGACCATTTTAGCGGCAGACTTAATTTGTGCCAAATCAATGCCCGCAGGCGTAGAAGGCGTTCCGACAGCGATAAAGGTAAGTTCAGAATGTTCAAGTGCATCGTTTAAATTATTTGTGGCTTTTAGTTTTTTATTTTTAACAACCGTCAAGAGAAGATCGTCGAGTTTTGGCTCAAAAAATGGAGATTTCCCGTCATTAATTTTATTTATTTTATTTTGATCTATATCGACACAAATGACATCGTGACCTAGGCTAGCAAAAGATGCGCCGGTCACTAATCCCACATACCCTGTTCCTAATACTGAGATTTTCATTTTAAATTACTTTCGTGAGTCGATTCTAGATAAGACCGCCATGTGCGAGTTAACCCCTCTTTGATTTGAATTTTCGGAAACCATTTTGTCATTGATTTTAATTTATCAATATTTGGGCAACGTCTCTGAGGATTATCAGTTAAATAATGAGTTTGGTCACTGCTCTTAAAAATAATTTTAATTCGGTCTTTCCCGATAATTTCTTGAAAGGTCTCAGCTATTTTCTGAATTGTTGATTCTTCAGTATTTCCAACATTAAAGGCATCCCCAT
>CAZPTV010000152.1:0-5208 GCA_964589335.1 uncultured Bacteriovoracaceae bacterium | reverse complement strand
ATGAAAAATGTGACTTCATTTTCCTAACTGTTCACGCTGGCTTAGTCTGTGATAAATCTGAACACTGTAAAGAACCAGGTGATTTTGCTGAAATATTAAATCTACTCAATCAACTCCCCTACCATTTTATCGATGGGATTGTAGCAGGTCACACACATCAAAAAGCACGTGAAATAATAAATGGAGTACCTGTTTTAGAAGCGGGTTCTTATGCTAGGGTTTTAGGCGTAATGCATATTTACAAAAACCCAACGATTGAGTCGCGTTTTGAAGATTGGATTCCAATTCCTGATAAATTCAACGAAAATCAAACGACACAAACTATATCAAAATTAATGAAGTCGTACAGAGAAAAAGCCCACGTAATAAAATCTAGAAAAGTGGGTTATGCTACTGAAACTTTTCATCAGAATTATCACAGCGAAACCGCGCTTGGAAATTTAATAACAGATGCAGTGTTAACTGAATCTAGAAAAAAATCTGACGTTGACTTTGTGCTGATGAATTCTGGAGGCTTAAGAAATGATTTTCAAAAAGGATTAATCACCTATGGTGATATTTTCAAAGTACTTCCTTTTGACAATTCACTAACCATCATAGATTTCACCGGAGCAGAGTTAAGACAACTTTTGGAAATTGCATACAGCGGAAGCAATGGAATGCCCCCTTCGAGTGGATTAAAAATTCGAAGATATGATGTAAAAGCAAGTGACAATGGACCTTGGAATAGAGATATCAATGGTGATGGAAAATATGAAACTTGGGAACGGAATTTAATTGTCAATCTCGAAGACTCGCAAGGAAAACCCATCGAAAGTAATTCGATTTATCAGGTCGCTACGATCGATTTTTTAGTACAAGGTGCTGAACATCAAGATACGGTTTATACCAAATTACATCAAGATAGAATTCACAAGTATACAGGGGTTTGGATTCGAGATCTTTTTGAAAATTATTTGAAAAAATTAAAAACAGTTTCACCCAGTCATTACTATGATCCAAATAATCCTAGAATTCAGTTGATTCCATTTAAAAATTAATCTTTTTGCATTCCCCAAGCTTTAAGCGTGTCCGCTACTTCAGTTTGATTTTTACATTTTTTAAATTTTGCATTTGACTGCCCCTTCACTCTGAGTTCGCAATCCGCCCATGTCGAATGGTATTTTACAATCCCATTAACTAAACTTAGATATTGTTGAGAATTAGATGCCGTCCCTTTTGAATCATCTTTTTTATATGAACTAATTTTTTTTAATTCTTCATCTAATTTAAATCCTAATCTTTTCTCAAATTGAATAAGATCTTCTGAATGTAAATCGGGCTTTTCTTTCTTTGAACATTGAACTGCCAACTCGTCGCATCGATCATTCAATACAAACCCTGAATGTCCTGGAACATATTTAAATTCTATTTTTTTATTTATTTTTGATTTTCTTTTTTCTAGAATTTCGCAAATTCTTTTCCAGTAAAATTCGTTGGCGACTTTTTCTCCATCTTTTTTAATCCAGTCATTTTTCTTCCAATTATTAATCCATTCAGTAATCCCTTTAATTACATATTTTGAATCTGTAAAAATAGTGACATCTAGATCTAAGTTTTCGACACTCAATAATGCTTTTCCAACCGCAGTGATCTCCATTTTGTTATTTGTTGTCTCTGCTTCGTGGCCACATGCCTCCTCAACATGAATTTTGTTTTTATTGGGGATAATACAAATATAAGACCACCCACCAGGTCCTGGGTTACCAGAACAAGCTCCATCAGTAAAAATTATAACGCTATGCTCTGTATTCATGCGACATTTTCATTGCTTGTAAGTACTTTTTTTAGATGATAAGCGATTACCACATCAAAGAGGAAGAGTATTATGAAAAATCTAATTTTTAGTCTAATTGCAGTTCTTGCCGCTCTATGTTTTCATCTCGGTTTTGTTGAAGCAAACCAAAATCAAACTCAAATTAAAATAATAACACCAGAAAGAGTTTTTATTCCTCAAGGTTTTGATGACAATGATTCTATCGAAGTGGTTGTAGACATTCTATTAACAGATTCATGCACAAGCTACGTCGACAGTGATGTCATTGTTGATCATAATACAAATCTAGTTCAAGTTGTTTCGTATGTGACGCGAGATGATTCACTTTATTGTGCAGATGTTTTGATACCATATTTCGCAACTGTTAAAGTTGGTGTTTTATCAAAAGGCATCTATGAAGTTAGATCCATGAAACATAATGGGAAAACAGGATTTGAAGGAATCCTTCCTGTTGAAGAAGCAAAAGTAAAAACAAGAGATTCAAATTTATATCCAAACATAACATCTGTTAAGTTTATGGGTCGAACAGAAGTTAAAAACAATGTCATATTAGACATCTCTGGAAATATTCCCAATACATGTATGCATTTAGTAGAAATCAGAACTTATTTTGCAAATGGAGTGATCGAAATTCTACCAATCCTAGATAAAACGGGTGGTAAATGCCAAAATATTGACCGAAGTTTTACCCGACGTTTATATTTAAATAATATTCCACAAGACCGATATCTCGTCCATGTACGTTCAAAAAATGGCAAATCTCTGAATAAAGTTTATAACTTTGGTAATGATTAATTTAAATTTTAGCCAAATCTCACGATTCGATTACTCACAATAATATCACTGGGTGTCTATTTTATTTCTGAGATAAAATTTGAGAATGTCTCAGTATATCTTATCTATTGATCTTGGCACTTCAGGTCCAAAAGTTGCTGTCTACGATGCCTTTGGAACCTTAATTGTTCATACGGGCACTGAAATTACAACCCAATACTTAAGTGGTGGTGGCGTAGAACAAAACCCAAAGGATTGGGAAGAGTCGATTGATTTATGCGTAAAAAAAATTCTCAAAGAAAATCCTGAATTAAAATCTAAAATCGCAGCGATGAATTGTACTTCGCAGTGGTCAGGTACTGTGGCACTAGATAAAGCCGGAATGCCTCTCGCTCCTGCAATGATCTGGATGGATTCGCGCGGTTCAAAATTTCAAAATATCTTAGCGAAAGGATTACTTCCCGTTGCAGGATATGGACTTTTCAAGCTTATTCGTTGGCTTCAATTAACAGGCGGAGTACCAGGGCATGCAGGGAAAGATCCGATTTCACATATATTATGGATCAAAAATGAACGGCCTGATATTTATAATCAGACATCATATTTTTTAGAGCCAAAAGATTATATAAATTATTATATTACCGGAAAAATAAATGCGAGTTACGACTCGATTACCTTACATTGGATTACAGACAATCGAGACCTTTCAAATATAGACTATAGCAATAAATTATTAAAACTATCTGGTTTAAATCGAAAGCAATTTCCTGATCTATTACCACCTTTGACTAAACTTGGAAAAATTAGAGCAGAACTTGCACAAAATTGGGGGCTTTCAGAAAATGTTATTTGCGGGGTAGGTACTCCAGACATTCATTCTGCACTCATTGGATCGGGGGCTGTAGGCGATTATGAAGGACATTTGTATTTAGGAACTTCTTCTTGGCTAACCTGTCATGTTCCATTTAAAAAAGTAGATCTTTTTCACCAAATGACTTCGATCCCGTCTGCAATTCCTGGACGATATATGATTGCTAATGAACAAGAGGCCGCGGGAGTGTGTTTGCGTTTTTTAAAACAATTACTTACACCAGAACTTCCGTCATCCATAGCGTATAAAAAATTTGATGAATGGGCAGCTCAGTCCAAACCTGGCGCACAAGGACTTATTTTTTTTCCATGGCTTTTTGGGGAAAGAACGCCCGTAGAAAATCATTCATTGCGTTCTGCTTTTTATAATCAATCGATACGTACTACTCGAGATGATTATGCTCGAGCGGTACTTGAGGGTGTAGCACTGAACTCAAGATGGTTGTTAAAATATGTTGAAAAATATTGCGGTCGAGAGTTTAGTGAAGTTTCTGTCGTGGGTGGTGGTGCAAACTCAGATATTTGGTGTCAAATATATGCTGATATATTCAATCGAAAGATCGTTCAACCAGAAGATCCTCTTTTTGCAAACTCTAGAGGTGCTGCAATTTTAATGTCTTTAACTATGGGCTGGGTTACCCCTGATGTTTTAAAAAATAAACTTAAAATCAGAAAAACGTTTACACCTAATCCTTTAAATAAGGAATTATATGATAGAAAATTTAATATATTTTTAGATTTTCATAAGAAAAACAGTGGATTATTCAAAAGGTTAAATCATGCTTAAAAATATAACTCAGAAGTTGATTTTGAAATATTTCAAAAACTATGGGCCAATTCGTAAAAAAATAGATGATCAAAAAATGGTGTTGCTCAATGAGCTAGGAAAACACTTAAAGCCTTATTCTGCTGAATTCAAGACAAACTCAAAACTGCCAGATAAAGGACAATCATCCGATGAAATTCTTTCTACGATGAAGCAATTAAAATCAAAAGAAGAATCACGTTGGTTAGATGGTTATGTTTCGGGAGCAGTTTATCATGGTGCTGAGTCACATATAAAACTCATCAACGAAGCGACTTCACTATTTTCACAAACCAATCCATTGCATTCAGATTTGTGGCCAAGCATTATTAAATTTGAATCTGAAATTATTTCTATGACTTCAAAAATGTTAAATGCTGACCTTGTCGATTCTAGTAAAGACAAAGTTTGCGGAACCTTAAGCTCTGGTGGATCTGAAAGCATTCTACTTGCAATGAAAACATATAGGGATCTAGGTTTACAAAAACGTGGCATTGAACTCCCTAATATCGTCATTCCACATTCTGCACATGCCGCATTTTACAAAGCTGCACAATATTTTAATATTGAACTCAGGAGAATTCCTGTTGATCGCTCTTTTAGAGTCGATGTAAAAGCCATGAAAAGTGCTGTTGATTCAAATACAGTTGCGATTGTAGGTTCTGCGCCCTGCTTTCCACATGGAGTAATAGATCCAATAGAAGAACTTTCAGAGTTTGCACATAAAAACAAAATTGGCTTTCATACTGATGCTTGTCTTGGTGGTTTTTTACTGCCTTGGATTAAAAAATTAGGATTTGAAGTTCCAAAGTTTGACTTTGAATTACCTGGTGTAACTTCGATTTCTATCGATACACATAAATATGGATATGCGCCAAAAGGAAGTTCTGTAATTTTATACCGAAATCGTGAACTCATCCATTATCAATATTTTAAAACATCT
>CAZPTV010000151.1:0-5218 GCA_964589335.1 uncultured Bacteriovoracaceae bacterium | reverse complement strand
TAAACTCAAATTAAATTATAATTTTTTATAATTTATACAAACTCTCACAATGATCAACCCGTTGGTATGACAAACTTTGATAGTTCAAATTTGTATGTCGGTATCGAAAATTCAAGCGCTAGAAGAATAGAAAGAGTTAACAAAAACGGCGCAGGTCGAAATACAGTCATTACGAATACAACTGCACTTAATCAAACACTCCGTGCAATTTACAAAACCAGTGATAGCGGTTTATTAGTTGCAAAATCTGGTACAGCCCCAAATGGTGCTGTTGAAAAATTCAATTACAGCGGTCAAAGATTAACGGTTGGCGCCAACGCATTTATTCAGACACCCGTAGGCGCCACAAGCCTTTGTGCTACATCAACTTCAATGATGACCGCTTTAAGCGAATTAAGTAATGGTTATGTTCTGTTTGCACATGCTGTCGCAACAACAGGAAATAGAATAGGAATGATTAGTTCTGAAGGTTATGCTGCAAACGCAAACTGTATTACTGGGGTAGGCGGTCCCATTGCAACAGCTTTGCCGACATCGCTATTAATGCACTCTTCTGGTAAATTGCTTGCATCATATGCAAGCACTACAGCAACGAGTAATTATATTTATGCGTATGATGTTGACTCATCTCTAGGTACAATTTCTAATGCTACACAGGCTTATTACAATATATCAATTGCGTATGGAATTTCAGCTATTGCAGAAGATACTTCAACTCGATATGTTTATGTTGCCAATGCAGCTAGCACTTTTAATACAATCGAAAAATTTTCTTTTAACTCAACAACAAAGACACTAACCCGGATTGGATCATCACCATTTATAATTGCAGGGGTCTATAATAAGTGTATATCTGGAATGGTGGTAGCTGATTAATGAGTGTTTTAAAGGTAATAATTATTAGCTTTTGTTTTTTTTTGAACATTAGCAAATATTCTTATTCTGATAATGGACTTTGTGTCTCTGAATGTGCTTTGCAGAATGGGAATGCTATTTTTATAGGCATAGGAGGGGAATACAATAAAGCCAATCTTAATAAGGTAGATTTTTCAGGTGCAGGTTGGTTGGGCGAAATCGGGTTAGACGTGGGAATATCCTCTGCTATTGGAATCAGGGCAACCGGTGACTATGGAAATAAATATTTAATTGGACTGGGGAGTAATACTACAAGACAAGAAACCAGTAATATCGCTCACTATTCGGGTAAACTTGGTTTAAATATTTTCAAATTGACCCTTGGAATGGGTATGCAATATGACAAGATTGAAATTACTTCGATTGGTCAAAATCAAGCTGCAAAAAATTACTATTATAGCGGACGAACTCCATTTTCTTTTTTAGCATTCTCTCAACATCTTACAAATAATATTGGATTAATGCTTGAAGGACAGAGGCATTTTGAAGAGCTGAATAGTTTAACAAAACAAATCTATCTTTTTCAAGTAAAATTTATATTAACAGAAATGCTAAATTTTAATTTTGGTAAAACCAGTAGTAGAAGAGGAAATATTGGTTCGAGATAAATTGAATTTCAATTATTTCATGAAAATGAAAAAATTATAATTTATGTACCCAAATTAATTCGTAAATATTGTGAAATAGTTTTAATTATTACAACAGCTCTGGCAACGAACTCGCTTTTACTTTGCTGTAATCAATAGTAGAAAATATGTTTTTTGTAGTTTGAATAAATAAAATATTGCCCGATTTTTTAGGACAATATTTTCCACCGAGTGCGTGGGTTCGTACTGTATGTAAGTCTGAACTAGATAACGGAGAGGAAATAATAAAACTTGAAAGAGGTAGATATTCAAACTCTAGAAAAATACAACTATCATTCATTGGAGGGATTGTTTTTGTTTTGTCTATGATTAGTGGTTTATTTTATATTGACACAAATTTTTCAGAATTTTATTTATTAACAGTATTTAACTCGATTTTAATTCTAATTTGGATTTTTATATTTAAAAAATCACCAAGAAATATTTCTTGGGATGAGCTTTTACAAAAACCCGGTGCAAAACTTGTTAGCAACGATGTATATAAATCCCATATTCGTAATCTTGAAATTGAAGTACAAAACGATA
Organism: uncultured Bacteriovoracaceae bacterium; assembly: GCA_964589335.1. Lineage (GTDB taxonomy): Bacteria > Bdellovibrionota > UBA1018 > UBA1018 > UBA923 > CAZPTV01. The sequence goes on along the minus strand of CAZPTV010000151.1, from coordinate 3,131 downwards.
ATGATGACGAGTAAAGTAAAAGTATTCATTTTTTAAAATCAAATACGTCCGCCCCTAGATTTAATTAGATTAATAATTTCTAATTTTGTTTTTGGATTTCGTTTTGAGTCTAATTCCTGTGCGAACCCCAGTGGAGAAAGTCATGATGTGGGTAGCTTTGAAGTCTCTGGCTTTGCAGCAAAAATAATTAGTTCTTCCCATTTTAACGTTTTAATATGATAAAAAATGAGTCCACATAAAATTAACACTACTGACAATGTTGTGCTGATAATTATTTTTTTCATCTATTATAAGTGTATATAAAAAAGTACATATATAAGATGGCAATTTAAATTTAATTCTACATACATAGACCATAGAATGAAGTTTAGTAATTTAATTGCGGCAATAAATTCCCCATAAAGAGTACTCGCATTATATCCGAATTAAACAAAGATGAAGACCAAACTAATTGCTCTGGGTTTGAGTGCGCTCATTTTGTCTGGGTGCTTTGGATCTGGTGCTTCAGAAGTTGAAAAATTTTTAGGCGGAACGGGTGCTGGGCTCGAAGGGGCTATCGGTGATTCTGCGCTTACTTTTTCACCTTCTACGTGGGATTTTGGAAATGTTTCTGTAAACTCTAACTCTTCGACAAAATCTGTAACAATAAAAAACAGTTCAATTTCAGATATTTTTATTGGTTCTCTAACGGGTACAAATGTAAACTTTACGCTTGTTAGTAATAATTGTCCTGTAAATACAGTTGCACTCGCAGCTGGATCAACTTGCGAAATCCAAACTCGGTTTAATCCTGTAGCCGCTGGTAAGCTTGCAATGAATGTAACGATTAAATACGGGACTTCTGAAGCAGATAACTTAAAATACGCATCGAGTATGGGACAATCAGGCACTGGTGTTTCCCCATTAACTTTTGCGGGGATAACGACAATATCAAACGTTACAACGACATCATTACAAATAAACTGGTCCACAAATTCAGATGCAACCGTCTTTCAAGTATATCAAATGGTTTCCGGTTCAATGGTCTATGTAAAATCTGTAGTCAATACAGGTGGAACGGTTTCGAATACAAGCGTTACAGGGTTAACAGCAAATACAACATATATTTATAGAGTACGTGCGTCTGATACTTTTGGCGTACCAGATTCTAATGTAAATGATGTCAGCGTAACCACAGACGCAATAGGAACATTCGCGACAGGCACGCTAACAACATCTGAAGGTAATGCTGGCACTTTAAACTTAAACACACTTTGCACTGATACTGAAGCGAACACACCTTCTTCTTACACGCTTAACTCTCAAACCTCTACAAACGCTAGCCCCGGATGTTCTATCGCAGCAAACACATTATCTTGTACTCCAGCATATAAAACAGGGCATTCAGCATGGAGTGAAACAGCAAATATCACTTGTTCACTCAACGGTTCAGATATCACACAAACAGTAACTATCTCAGTAACTGACACAAACATAGCCGCAGCACTCACGGCAATATCAAATCAAACAGGATTAATAGCAGGTAACGCAATCACAACAGTCAATGCTAATGCAGCTTCTGACACACAAGCAGACGGAGATGCATATAACTATTTGTGTTATTACGACACAACAGTAGATGCGGCGGTGGCATCAACTACAGCATGTTCAAATTTAAGTGCATCGGCAATGTCGTATTCATTTACAGCATCAACAGGAGTGTTTGATTGGACACCGGGATATTCTCAAGGAAATGTAACCTACGAATTTAAAATCATAGCAGACGATGGAACTACAACTGCATCACAAATTTTTACCATTCAAGTTCTTCCGGCTGTACCAATTATTACACATGTAACCGCAGGAGACTTAACCTTTCCAAGTAATCAAGTCGCACAAGGTGGATCGGTTAGTGTTGACTTTTCAAATACTAGATCTGGTTCCCCGTCTGATACGGGAATGAGTTATACTTGTTACTATGATATTAATGTAGACGGCGCTGTTGCTGCATCAACATTGTGTACGGCGATCTCAGGAACACCAACTTTTGACACAAATACTGGTGTGTTAGCTTGGACTGTGCCTGCAACGGCATACGGCCCTTTTGAAATTAAAGTTACTGGTACAAATGCAGCAGGTTCTGCAAGTGAAATATTTATTATCGATGTTAAACAAAGCTATGCAACATCAAATTTATTAGCATATTGGGATGCAAGTTTTGTAAATATGTCCGGAAATGGTTCAAACTCAACGTTTACAACAAACTGGGATGATCTAGTGGCAACCGGAACAGGCTATGATGGTACATTAACAAATTTTTCAGGAACAACTTCAAGCGGCTGGGCGGGATCAGGAACAAGTACGATAACTTCTGCATCAACAGGGCCACACAGACTCGCACTTGATGGCACTAATGATTATGTGAATTTTGGTACCGGGATAAATTCACAATCCTCACTTTTATTTGATTTATGGGTACGTCCGACAAGCACGACAACTACCGGAAGTGTGATTTTACAAAACGGTAATTCATCTAATCATGGAATTACTCTTAAGCAAACAAGTTGGTCCGATGAAAAATTAGAATTAAAACTTGGTTCCGGTAACTCGTATAGTGAGATTGTTAAATCAAAAAATCCAATTGCTTATTGGAGAATGAATGATGTTACAGGGACAAATATTACAAGTGATATTTCAGGAAATAGAAATAATGGCGCAACGACAAACGTTACATTTGGAGCAGCAGGCGCATTAGCAACAACAGGTGGAGATTCAGACAAAGCCATTTCACTTGCCGCGACCGGATATTCTACAGTACCAGACTCAACGTCATTAAGTGTTACTGGTGCAAATCTAACAATATCGCTATGGATTAAGCCAACTGTTTCGCACGCAGGGGTTTTGGTGCATAAAGAATCTCAATTTACATTTAAATATAACTCAGGAGCACTAACATACGCAGAGTCTGGAAACTGGAGTTATGCAAATACCGGCAATCATGGTTCGATCACAGCAGGTGTTTGGAGTCACGTTGCGGTTGTTACTAACTCATCCGGATATAAATTCTATATCAATGGTGTAAGTACAGGTGCTGGAAAAGCAACAACAACAAATATGACAGACAATGCGAATCCTGTTTGTATTGGGCCCTA
>CAZPTV010000150.1:0-5237 GCA_964589335.1 uncultured Bacteriovoracaceae bacterium | reverse complement strand
ATCAATACTTTGATAAAACAAAATCTTGTTGTGGCGATTCTCTCGATTTCTAAATTACTGATTTGTATTCATCAGAATATGAATGCGAGCCAATGACTCCCATTTGATTCGGTCTTCATCTGCGTGTAATGCCCATCGATATTGATAGTTTTCATCTGAGTTATTGCGCTCGGTTAACAGGAATGAAACTTTATATTTATTTGTGAATACTGCAAATTTACCATACCACGTTGCAAATTTTTCTCGATACTCTTTTTTTAAATCAATTGTTTTAAGTAAGTCTTCCCCTAAAATTCGTTTCATTGAAAAAAAACTTAAATCTGCACCTTCTTTGCGAATCTCATTAACTAAGATCATTCGCTCTCCTTCTGATGCAGTCGGAATGGGCTTGGAAGTATTTTTTGCCTCTGGATCTATTACATCTGGCTTTTCGTTATTGCTCAACTGTTCAAGATTTTTTAAATCATATTTTTGAGCTAATTTTAGCTCTGCTAATATTTCTGAAAATACTTTGAGCGCACTGCCTGATGCTCTTCCTTTTTCTTTCAATCTAAACTCTACTGAATAAATAAAACCATTATAAAGAGCTTCAAGGTGTGCGTTCTGCTCGAGAGAATTCATTAGGGAACTGAATTCATCTTTAGTTGGTTCTCTAAGAAAAACTGTTTGATATAATTCTTTTGCAAACTCCGCATTTACTATTACGTTTGCACCTTCAGGGTCAGACATTGTTTCTTTAACTTCATTTGATTTCGAATTGAATATAGGTTTAAGTTTTTCTTTTACTGAATCTAAACCATCACATCCAACGAATAAAGTTGAACTGAAGAAAACAATTAGGATTGAAACCAGTGGGGTACCTAAAGCTTTGGGAGGTCTGGAACGTCCAATTTTTTTTCCAAAAAGTCCCGCTAAAATAATTAATGTAGCTATATATGGTACCATTTGAATCCATTGTACAGGAACTGGAACCCCATTGGAAAATTTTAAACCTTGCAAAAGTATTTGGCTGGATTCAATAAAACCAAAAACAAGAGCGGCTAGAAATGCACGAAACGGAGTCCAGTTTCCAATAATCAATGCAGCTAAAGCGATATATCCTCTTCCGGCTGTCATTCCTCTATTAAAACCAGAACCATGATCTATTGATAAATAAGTTCCAGCCAATCCACAAAATAATCCTGAAAGTAGAACCCCTTTCCAACGAACCATTTTTACAGATACCCCTTGGGTTTTGAGTGACTCGGGATGTTCCCCTGAAAATCTCAGATATTGACCAAATCTTGTTCGCTGATGAATGAATTGCAAATAAATTGCTAAAGCAATTGCAAGATAAATAAGCGGTGAAATGCTCCCCCATTCTTTAACTCTCTCTGATGCTTCGAGCATTGGAGTTCCTCCACTTTGTCCATAAAATGCTTTGCAGAGAACTGGTGGAACACCCGCAGCTAGCAAGTTAACAGCGATACCGCTTATAATTTGATCACCTTTTAAATTAATGCATAAAATTGAATGCACACTCGCTATTAAAACGGCACCTGCAATTCCTCCGAGAATTCCATAAAATGGACTGTGCGTAGCAGAAGCAACCGCTGCAGCGGTAAAGGCGCCCATTAACATCATTCCCTCTAGTGCAATATTGATTACACCAGATCTTTCGCTGCAATAACCACCCAGTGAAGCAAACGTTAGTGGCGTTGCCATGCGGATTGCAGAATAGAGTGCGCTTAAAATAATTGCGCTCATTTTGAACTCCTTTTTTCAGAGTTTGAAAGTACCGCCAATACTATTAAAATTAATGCCTGAATAACGAGTGATAAATCACGAGTTACTTTTTCTGTCTCTAGATCTAAATCTAATGCTCCTTTATGTAGCGCTCCAAATAAAAGAGATGCAATTATCATTTTTGTAAAATTTCCACGCGCTAAGAGCGCAATTGCAAGTCCAGTAAATCCAAATCCAGATGAAAACGAATCAATCAACCGATAAGAGTTACAAAATATTTCTTGAAAACCAACTAAACCTGCGATTCCGCCCGAAAGTCCCATTGCAAGTATTGCAGTTTTTTTTGTTTTAATACCAGCAAGCTCTGCTGCTGTATCGTTTGCACCCGTAACTCGAATTCTAAAACCTAACCATGTTTTAGAAATTAATTTCATCACAAGAAAGCAAATCAATAAAGCAATGGGTAGTGCGGGTGTCATTTGTAACCAGAGTTTATCAATTCGTGCTGCTTCAGAAATCCAAATTGTTTCTAAACTTTGATTTTCAGGATTTTTTAAAGGATTGAGTATCATCCAATTTGCAAATGCAAGTGCAATAAAATTTAACATTATGGTTGCAATCACTTCATGTGTATCTCGTTTTGACTTTAAATATCCAGCAATCCATCCCCAAATAAACCCACCGATAAAAGCGAAAACAAATGCACCAAACCATGTTAATAGCGCAGGAAAAGGTCGCGCAAAGATTCCCCACATCGCTGCAAAAACAGCTCCCATATACAGCTGTCCTTCAGCGCCAATGTTAAATAGACCCGCTGAAAGCGCCAAACTAACTGCCGTTCCAGTCATAATTAATGGAGTAGCATAATAGAGTGTGTATGAAATGTTTTCTGCGCTACCAAATGCAGACTGAAATAAAACTTTAAATACGAGTATTGGATTTTCTTTAACAAATAAAACTGCAATCGTCGTAAGTAAAATTACAGAAACGATAGCGATGATTGGTGTGCGAGCGCGAGCAATCACTCTTTACCCCCTAACATTGCTAAACCTATCATTTTTTCATCATACACATTTTGTTCTTGTTTTAATTCAAACCATTTAGAAATTTTTTCTCTGAAAATCACCCCAATTCTCGTACTGAGCGACATTAACTCTTCAAGTTCACTACTTATGAGCAGCACTCCTGCCCCTTGCTGAGCTGCTTTAATTAATTGGTGATGAATAAATTCAATCGCACCTAAATCCACACCGCGCGTGGGGTGAACAGCGAGTACAAGTGAATTTTCAGGAAGTTGACTCAGTTCTCGTGCGACAATTAATTTTTGTTGGTTACCACCTGACAAGGATCCTGCTTTTAGCAATGGATTTTGAGGACGGACATCATATTCATTCAATAATTTTATTTCTTCTTGCGAGACGGTTTCAAAGTTTTCTAGATTTTTTTTAAATGGATGATATTTCCGTGTAAGTCTTAAATTTTCATAGAGTGAAAAATCTAAAACGAGACCTTGATGGTGTCGATCACTTGGAATTAACGAAAGAAATTTCAAATTTGTTTTTTTTGAGAAATATTCTTCAATAATTCCATGAATTAATTTTTCTTGACCATTTCCTTCAACTCCAGCAATCCCCACCATTTCACCGACTCGGATATCAAATCCAAATGATTTCGAAGAATATAAAACCGGTAATTTTTCTCGTTCTGAAATTGCACTTACTTTGGGCAATGCTAGTTTTCGACCGACCATCAACTCAGACAATTCTTCTATATTTGTATCAGAAATTTTTTTTGTTGCGATTGTTTTTCCCCCACGAAGGATTGTCACTTCGTCGGCAACTTCCATCACTTCTTTTAACTTATGTGTGACTATTAATATTGTTTTTCCAATATCCCTTAATTTTTTTAATATTCTTAAAAACTCCTCAACTTCATGCGGAGTCAAAACAGATGTGGGTTCGTCTAAAATTAAAAATCTTGCATTTCGATATAAGACTTTCAAAATTTCACAGCGACTTTGCTGTCCGATTGGTAAATTCTCGAGCTTGACTTCTAAGGGGACAACGAGACCCGATTCTTTCATCAATTTTTCTAAAGAATTCTTTTCAGCCTTTCGATCTCGTACGCCAAACTTACATGTTTCCACACCTAAAACTAGATTATCTAAAACAGTTTCAGGTCCCGCTAACATAAAATGTTGATGAACCATACCGATGCCAGAACGAAAAGCTTTTTGAGGACTCCACGTTTCGCTAGATACCTGTTTGCCTTCAAATCGAATTTCACCATTATCCGGCTTTACAAGTCCGAATAAAATTCTCATCGCTGTGGATTTTCCAGCTCCATTTTCACCGACGAGTGCGTGAATTGTTCCTGCTTTAATTTGAAGTTGAACGTCTTGATTCGCGGCTACATCTCCGTATCTTTTTGTAATTCCTGATAGTTCCGCGCAAAATTCTGTCATTTTTTTAGAATATAATAATCATCAACTTTGATTTTTCCTTTGATGATATCAACTTTGATTTCGTTTATTTTTTTAATTTCATCTTTTGTAAATAGTTTTTCATTGTGCTCGTCCAAAGCCCAATCAATTCCATTATTTTTTAGACCAAAAGAATGTACTCCAGCATTAAATTTTCCTTCTTTGAAATCTTTAATGGTATCAAAAACCGCTGTATCGACTCGCTTTAACATAGATGTTAAAATCAACCCTGGCTTAATCCAGTTTTGATTTGAATCCACACCAATTGCAAATTTTTTCATCGATTCAGCTGCATCAAATGCACCGTTATTACTTGCACCAGCCGCTACATAAATAATATCTGCGCCACGTCCATACTGTGACTGTGCAAGTTCTTTTCCTTTGGTTGGATTGTTCCAGGCTTCACCCGTTACACCAATGTAATTACTTACAGTTTTAATTTTAGAATTTGCAGCTTTTGCTCCTTGAAAGTATGCCATTTCAAAACGACGAATAAGAGGAATGTCCATTCCGCCAATAAATCCAACCATTCCTGTTTTTGATTTCAATCCTGCAATATACCCTACAATATATGAACCTTCATGCTCCTCAAACATTAGAGCGGCCACGTTTGGACACTCTACTTTTGAATCAACAATTGCAAATTTTTGATTTGGCAATTCTTTACAAAGTTTTTTTACAGTCTCACCTTGTGAAACTCCGATCGCAAGGATGAGATCAAATTTTTTCTGAGAAAATGATCTCATTGCGGGTTCAAAAAGATTATCATCACTAACTTCAATTTCTTTAAGAGTTATGCCCAGTTTATTTTTTGCTTCGGTTGCACCTTTGAATGCCGCCGTATTAAATGATTTATCATCTTTACCGCCTCGATCTAGTATAAGCGCGATTTTTGGCACGTCTGCATATACAGAAAAAGAAACCATAAATGACAAAACCACTGCGACAATGTGCGGAATACGATTCATAATTCACCCCGTCTAATTTTTCGACATCATAACTTTTTTTATTTTTTTTGCATAATGTAAAT
>CAZPTV010000149.1:0-5275 GCA_964589335.1 uncultured Bacteriovoracaceae bacterium | reverse complement strand
CTGCTTTGGCCAAAACCCTTTAGGGTCAGCTTCATCTTTCCAATAATCGACTGCTTGTCCCATTTGGAAAATCTTTTTTAATTTATTAACATAAGTCTTTTTTGAATCCGGATATTCGCAGACTTCAAAATCGTCCATGGTAGATAAAGCAAAAAATTTAAATGGCTTATCGGTATGATTGTAGAACTGGTGAGCGCCTTCAGATCCATTAATGAAAAAGATTAGATCGCCACGGCTCACTTCTCGAAATTGATCTGCCTGCCGGAGTATGGCCTTTCCATCTAATACCAAGAAAAGTTCTTCTTCTGAATGGTGAAAATGATAGGGGCATGAGAATTTTTTTGGCGGTAAAATTTCAGTATGGAACCCAAGCTTTTTAGATCCCATTTTAGTCGCTAGCGGAGCAGGCTCATGGCAATAATTTGCATTCACTTCATTGAATTTGTATTCTAATGTTTCAAGATTAATGATGTTATCCCAATTTTTCATGTATACCTCTTCTAAGCTTTAAACTCATTTTTTACTTTTAATGTCAACCCCCTGATCCTCTTCTAAATAGCTTTCCCCATTTACGCCGTAGTAAGTAACTTTTCTACTTACAAAATCAGCATCGTAGCTAATGACCCCAGCCTTCCATACTGATTGAAGAAATTCTGGAAATATAGTGCGACCTTCTTGATCAGCTCTAAGCGCGGTGATCAAAGCTTCACGATTAAAGTTCCTTGAATTCATTGGGGTTAATAATGAACTTATTGTACTCAGCTCACTATATTTTTAGTATTAAAAATTTATCTTAAATTATTGAGGTTTATAAGTATAAAAATATTGACCTCCACCATTACTCATTTCAAAAAACAAACGATCACCCACTACAACCATTTTCTGTGGATTATCGCTTCCTCCAGGATTTGTGTTTGAAATTTGTGTAATTGTAGCTCCGTCAGATTTAAATATTTTATAGCCAATACCAGAATCATTTAAAGCAGAATAATATATATTTGATCCTAAAACTCTTAACTTATCTGGATTTTGACCGAAGAAAGCAGTCGAGTGATCACCAACAGCAAAATGATTAGTACCATCATAAGCATAAAGAGCAGTACTCCACCAGAATGGGCTACCTGTAAATAAATAGCCTCCATACAATACTCCATTCATTATGACAGAACCTTCTGCTGGACCGTCATCACCAGTGGGGTTTGTATTTGAAACTTGTGTAACGTTTGTTCCATCGTATTTATATAGTTCTTGAAAACCTAGAGGACTATAAGATTTAAAATACAGTGATGTGCCAACAGCGCGTAGTGAAACTGGGGAGTCATGTCCTCCGGGATTCGTATTCGAAATTTGAGTTGCAGTCACACCATCAAATTTAAAAAGCTTATTAAATACTCCATCAGGTGAAGCAGACAAATAAATGTCGGTACCTATAGAAGCAAATACAGTAGTATTCGTTGCATTGAGGCCTATGTCTGGGAGTTTTGTAACCGAAACACCATCATATTTATAGATGAATGGCACCCACGCTTCGAACGCCATGAAATAAAGAGTATTTCCAACTAGTTTAAAATATCTTGGAAAATCAGTATCTCCAGGATTAATGTCAGTAATTTGTGTAACAGTAACATTTCCATCATAAGAAAAAAGCTTATAGTGCCCGACACCGAAATAGTAGGCAGAGAAAAACAATTGAGTATCATTTGCTAATGTTGGTTCAGTATACAAAATAATATTTGCTTCAATTACTGTTGCAGTTGTTCCATCGTATGCATATAAATTCCATTGAGTACCGTCGTATGCATTTACAAGCACCTTCCCATTAAATACACCACGCACATATGCTTCTTCATCTCCAAATCCATTAAAATCATATTCTACAACAACCGTTGTGCCGTCATAACTTAAGAATCGCTTTTCTCCATTGCTTGGTTTCGTTGCGGTAAAATAATACTTACTTCCCATTTTATATATATTATCAAAATCATCCGGAAGTATATCCGAGTTGTGATTTGTGTCTGATATCTGAGTCAATACAAAGGTATCTTTATTTGCAATATATGCTTGAGTTCGATCATTTGAATCAGTCGATGCAAAATACACAAGACTTCCCGATCCAAAAAATAAATTTGGATTTTCAGCTAACCCAGGATTGGCTTCTGGTAACATAATTGAGCCTGTGCCGTCAGAAAAATAAACTTTATACAAACCACCCGACATTGCATCTTTTGAAAGAAAATAAACATTATTTCCTGCCGCTACAATTGTAGTTGGATCATCTGCAGTGAACCAGTTTGTATCTGAGGCTTGTGAAACGGTGGTCCCATTATACATAAAAAGTTTATTTCCAAAATAAGTAGTACCTTCATACGAACTAAAATATAAATTAACTCCAGCAACAGTTAAAGAAGTGACACCATCACTTAGACCAGGATTAGTATCTGAAACTTGCGTCACCAGTGCCCCGTCATATTTGTAAACTTTGAAATAAAAATTAGTATCAACCCCTATAAAATAACAGTTGTTTCCAATTGATTTTACATCCAGAACAAAATCGGACCCGCCAGGATTTGTATTTGAAACTTGTGTAACGTTTACACCATCGTATTCAAATAATTTTGCGCCAGTTGCAGTTTCTGCTTTAAAACAAAGACTCGTTCCTCGAGGTGAAGGATTAGCAGCAGCATCATCACCCCCAGGCATCGTGTTTGAAATCTGTGTTGTAGTAGTACCGTTATATTTGAAGAGCTTAGTATTTACTCCGCTCTTTGCAGTAAAGAATATATCAGTGCCTACAGCGACAAAACCACTTGGGTCATCGTTTGCTCCAGCATTAATATCTGTAATTTGAGTAACAGTTGTTCCATTCACTTTATACCCTTTTATGAAATTACTTGGATTTCTGGACTGAAAATATAAATCATTTCCGATCACTACAAATGCACCGGGTGAATCGTGACCAGAAAGTGCGGTATTGGAAATCTGTGTAATAGTAGAACCATCATAACCAAAAAGTTTTGTACGCCCGGATGTGTTTTTTGCAGTAAAATATAAAATTCCGTTAGCCACATACAGACTCGAAACATCATCTGTGCCACCAGGATTAATATCTGAAATTTGAGTTGTTGTTACACCATTGTATCGATAAAGCTTTTGTCCAGACTCCCCGTTTAAGGCAGAAAAATAAACATGACCTCCGTATTCAGCCATACTTGAAATACTATCACTAACAGAAGCACCTGGAATATTTACACGCGTAAATTGAGCGAGATTGATTTGATTTAAATTTGTTGCAGAACCTGTCGTGTTTGAAGTGAGTTGTGAAGTTTCTATCAAATCTCGAAGTAAACTTGGCGAGCATGCGTATGCACTGAATAATAAAATTAAAAATATAAGTAATTTTATATAATTAAATCTCAAATTTAGCTCCGCAAACGTACTAGTTACTCATCTATAATATTACCAGTTTAAGCGCTATGCGTCAATTCGATGAGCTGGACCGTACTTCATCTAAATATTGATAAAATAAGGCAAATTGCAGAATATTATTCACTAGGCAAAGGTTGCCTATTTGCAATGCAGTTAGTTTAATTTTTTAAAAAATATTAATCAGAAATTATATGACCTACTATAATCAACATAAATATTAGTTAAATATATCTGAAATCATTAGGGGGCTAAGTGCTAAATAAAAATATTTTAATTTTTCTTACACTCGTTATTCAATTATTTTCAATTTCAAATTCTTCAGCTTACTCAATTAAAGATTTAAAAACACTTGCTGATTCCAAATCCTATAAAGAAGCCTATTCACATCTGAAAGACATTTCACCTTCTGATAGAACCAAAGAATGGAACACAATCTGTAAAAAAGTTATTTTAGGTTATGCAAAACAACTTGAAAAAAAGAGCCCGATGTCTGCTTGGGAACTATTAAATGAAGTTGATGAAGACTATAATTTTTTACAAGAAGATGCTGAAATCATTAAGTCACGCTCTCAAACAGGGCTATTGGTATATGAAAAAGAAAAATTTAATAGTTTTCAAGAAGAGGATGAATTTGTAGATAAACTTTTTCAAATCGATCAATCGATTATGTATCCACTTGTAATTGATCACCGTTTCAATGATTACAAACATCGATTTATTACCTATTTATTAAAGAATAAATCACAATATAAAAACGACAAAAAAGTTCATGAATATTTGGCAATACAAGAATCTAAAGCGGATCACGTTACAAGTGCATGGATTCAAAAAGCTCGACCCGGTTTGCAAGCACTGATCAAAGAATATCACTTAGAATCACGCGTGAAAGAATTAAAAAAATCAGACGAAACGACAATGAAAGAAAACCAATACAACAAAACTCCATCATTGAGATCAGTCGAATCAAAAGCAACGACTCCGCAAACAAGTGAAGCCTATAAATTATCCATGGGAGCTATACTTGGTGATTTTGCAACCAAAAGTAATTTACATGTCAGTAAATTATATAAAGACTTTTTAAACGGTGTCAAATTTGATGCTGAAATTATCGCGCGCGTAGCTGTTTCTGATTTAATTTATCAAAGCTCATCTAATAGAGAGTATATAAACATTCTTGAAAAACTCTCACGAGCTTCAATTAGCAAAGCAGAATCTGAACTCATTTCAGTTGTTCAAGATTCAAGGGCATGGCCACTCATTTCAGGTTCTCCTAACGAAGTGCAAACTGCCTATAATGATTTAGAGAAATTTGCTCCAAATATTTTAGAACTCATGTGGAAGGATTTTGAAATTTATAAGAAAAATCCAAACTCAGATACTTCAGCAAAATTAAAATATTTAAGACATAGCGGAGAAAGAGAATTTAAAGTGTTAGAGATTGGAATTTCACTTCCACTATATAGAGCAATAGTTAAAAATGATAAATCGACAGTTATTAAATTATTAAAAAATCCTCGCGTGGTCATTAATTTATGTAATCTGATCGACTCAGAAGAAGATGCATTAGATCTAGCGAAGTCAAAAGGTTATAAAGATATTGTTGAAATACTCGATAAAGATAAACGTTCAAAAGATAAAAGAATTTTTTGTTAAACCACGGTTCTTTAACGAAACAGATTTAAAAGTGAAGCTTTGTTTTAATTTTTAATTTTAATAAGATTTATAAATCCATGTAGTAAAGACTCAGGTTTATAAATCAAGAACTTAGATATGATTTTTTTTCTTGAACTGACGGCGCGCTGTGTTATTCTAATTGTAGATCAACAATCTTTAAGGAATTAAAAGGAGA
>CAZPTV010000148.1:0-5325 GCA_964589335.1 uncultured Bacteriovoracaceae bacterium | reverse complement strand
TGATATTTACGTTTCACCCTCACAAATTCGTCGGTTTAATTTAAGAACTGGAGATACTGTTTCTGGTCAAATACGCCCTCCAAAAGATTCCGAACGTTACTTTGCACTACTCAAAGTAGAAACATTAAATTTTCAAGATCCGATTGAATCAAAAGATAAAATTCTTTTTGATAATTTAACTCCGTTGTATCCGCAAAAGAAAATCAGTCTCGAATTCGATCCTACAAATTATTCAACAAGAATTATTGATATGTTGGTTCCAATTGGTAAAGGACAACGTTGCTTGATTGTTGCTCCCCCTCGGGCAGGAAAAACAGTTTTATTACAAGATTTGGCACACGCAATTACTACGAATAATCCTGAGATTGTTTTAATCGTGCTGTTGATTGATGAGCGCCCTGAAGAAGTGACAGACATGCAACGAACTGTGAAGGGTGAAGTTGTTAGTTCTACATTCGATGAGCAAGCAAGTCGACACGTTCAAGTGGCAGAAATGGTTCTTGAAAAGGCAAAACGCCTTGCTGAAAACAAGAAAGATGTTGTTGTATTGCTTGATTCGATTACACGTCTTGCAAGAGCGTATAACACGGTCGTTCCTCCATCTGGAAAAATTCTTTCCGGCGGGGTTGACTCAAATGCATTGCATAAGCCAAAAAGATTTTTTGGAGCGGCTCGAAATATTGAAGAGGGGGGCAGTTTGACTATTATTGCGACCTCGTTGATTGATACTGGTTCAAGAATGGACGAAGTGATCTTTGAAGAGTTTAAAGGAACAGGTAATTCAGAAATTCACTTAGACCGAAAATTGATGGAGAAAAGAATTTTCCCATGTCTTGATGTGAATAAATCTGCAACTCGTAAAGAAGAATTACTTCTTGAAAAAGATTTTCTACAACGCATCTGGATTTTGCGTAAAGTATTACATCCAATGTCTCCGCTTGATGCGATGGAATTTGTGCTTGATAAAGTATGTAAAACAAAAACAAATAAAGAATTCATCTTGGGCATGAATAGCTGATAGGGCGTAAATGGCACTTTGGGCTTTATTATCCGAAAGTAAAAAGTTCACCAGTATCGGCGGCCAAGCCGTTATTGAAGGTGTTATGATGCGGTCTCCGCATTTTCTTGCGATTGCATTAAGAAAGCCTGACGGTAAGATCATCCTCAAGGAACAACGATGGAAAAGTATTTCGCAAAAATTTCCATTATTAAAAAAGCCATTTATACGTGGTGTGGTGGGATTGATTGAATCGATGTTCAATGGAATCGAAGCTTTGAGTTTTTCTGCAAATATTGCAGCAAAGCATGATCCAACAAATAAAAACAATGACGAAGAAAAAGAAATTTCCAAACTCGCAATGATTGGAAGTATTGTGTTCGCATTTGCAATGGGAATGCTATTGTTTGTAGCTGCGCCTCATTTTATTACAATGTTATTCGGAAAATGGGGATTATTTGATCGCGGAATTGATAATCCATTGTTTCATGCCGTGGATGGTGTGATTAAGGTTTTATTTCTATTGATCTACATTTACTCGATTTCACTTATGAAAGATGTTTATCGAGTTTTTCAATATCATGGTGCCGAACACAAAAGTATTTATTCTTTTGAAGCCGACGAAGACTTAACTGTAGCGAACGCGAGGAGACATACTACATTGCATCCAAGATGTGGGACCAGTTTTCTTTTATTTCTACTCGTAATTAGCATTGTTGTATTTTCTGCGGTTTTTCCTCTTGTAACACCAAGCATTTCAAGTTTTCTGGGCTTGGCAAGCAGCTCACCCATTGTCCATATTGCATTGGTATTTGTTAAAATAGTTTTGATGATGCCAGTGGCAGGAATTAGTTATGAATTTATAAAGGCAAGTTCATGCCGCATGCAAAATCCTGTTTTTAAGGCTCTAGTGTATCCAGGATTATTACTTCAAAATTTAACAACGAGAGAACCAGATGACCAACAATTAGAGGTTGCTTTGGTTTCGTTACGTAGAGTTTTATTTTTAGAAAAAAATCCAGATCAACTTAAAGAAAATGAATTCGAAATAGAGGCGGCACAAGATATTCAATCTGTTGTATCCAATGTTTCTGAATTTCCTGAATTGTAGTCACTCAAATGTTTTCAAGATTAGATGAAGTCGAGCGTCGATTCGAAGAGCTCGAAATGAAACTTTCAGACCCTGAACTTGCAAATAAGCCGCAAGAATTTAGAGCTCTATCTAAAGAACGTTCTTCAATTATGGAATTAGTTGAGACTTTTCGTGAATATAAAAAAATCATTAAAGATTTAAATGAAAACAGAGAACTTTTAGAGGAAAAAGATATTGAAATTCGCCAAATGGCAAAAGAAGAAGTCGATCGTTTGACACCAATAAAAATTACATTTGAAGAGAAAATGAAGATTCTACTTCTTCCGAGAGACCCCAATGATGATAAAAATATTTTATTAGAAATAAGAGCGGGTGCAGGAGGAGATGAATCGGCTCTATTTGCAGGTGAATTGTTTCGTGCCTATCAAAAATATGCAGATACACAAGGATGGGCAGTTGAATTGCTCAGTACAAATCCTATTGGAATTGGTGGATTTAAAGAAATCATCGCAATGATTACTGGAAACAAGGTTTTCTCTAAATTGAAATATGAAGCGGGAGTCCATCGAGTTCAAAGAGTTCCTAAGACTGAGGCACAAGGCCGAGTGCATACATCAACAGTTACGGTTGCGATTATGCCAGAAGCAGAAGAAGTAGAAGTAAATATTAAGCCCGGTGATTTAAGAATAGATGTTTTTAGAGCGGGTGGACACGGAGGGCAGTCAGTAAATACTACAGATTCTGCAGTTAGAATTACGCACTTACCAACCAATACAGTTGTCGTCTGTCAGGATGAAAAATCACAGCTTAAAAATAAAAATAAAGCTATGAAAGTTTTATTGGCAAGACTTTATGAGGTGGAAAGGCAAAGAGTCGATTCCGAAAATGCAGAAGCAAGGAGATCTCAAGTTGGAACAGGAGATCGGTCGGAACGTATTCGAACATATAATTTTCCACAATCAAGATTAACGGATCACAGAATTGGATTAACCTTGCATAATTTACCCGATGTAATGGAAGGTAAACTTGGAGATATTGTTGATGCACTTGTGGCGCATCATCAAGCAGAGCTACTGAAACAAACCACACGTGGAGCTGTAGAGACATGATTCCAAAGCATGAGAAGAAAATACTCGAAGCACATATTCGAGGAGTAAAACTTTCTCAGCTTCCATTTGAAAAAAATGCACTTGATGAATATCAAGTTGAACAATTCAATCAATTAATTAAACAGCGATCACTAGGATTTCCCTTACAATATCTAATTAATAGCCAAGATTTTTATGGCCGAGAGTTTTATGTAAATACGACTGTACTTATTCCACGCCCAGAGACTGAAGGTTTAGTTGAAAATGTATTAAGAAGTTTGCCAGAAAAAGAACCGACAAAGAGAATTTATGGATTAGAGATAGGAACAGGGTCTGGTTGCATTTCAATTACTTTAGCGCTCGAAAGACCTGATGTCATTATGAGAGCTACTGATTGTGTCATGGATGCGATTAACGTTGCTGATGAAAATGCAGCTAAATTTAGAGCTGGAAATGTTGAATTTGTTCATGTTTCGCAAGTTCCTCAAATATGGCAATATGAAGAATTTCCAGAATTTGATTTTATTGTGAGTAACCCGCCTTATTTAACAGTTTCTGATGAAATATCAAAAGATGTTTTAGAACATGAGCCACATGAAGCATTATTTGCGCCTGAAAATGATGCGATGTATTTTTATCGTTTTTTGCGTGATTTAATGGACAAAAAACTAAAAAATAATGGATTTGCTTTATTTGAAATCAATCACAATGAATCTCAAGAAACAAAAAAATTATTTTTAGAAAAATATGGGGATGTTAATATTCTAAAAGACCTGACGGATAAAGATCGATATATTAAAATTATCAAAGGATGATAAATGGATACATTAGTTATTGAAGGTGGAAAAAAACTAAAAGGAACCATAACGGTTGGTGGCGCCAAAAATGCAGCCCTTCCATTGCTTTTTGCATCCGTGTTAACTTCTGAGAAATGTTTTTATGAAAATGTTCCAGATCTCTTAGATATCACTACAACGATTAAGCTTTTAAAAGAAATGGGTATTGAAACTATCTATAGTCCGGAAAGTCATACTGCTCAAATACAGGCTAAAACATTAACATCCTATGAAGCATCATATGACTTAGTAAGGACAATGCGAGCATCAGTCTTAATTCTAGGTCCTACTTTAGCGAGATTTGGAAAATCAAAAGTATCATTACCTGGTGGATGTAGTATTGGGGCTAGACCAGTGAATCTCCACTTGCTTGGTTTTGAAAAAATGGGTGCACGAATAGAAATTCAAGGAGGGTACATACATGCAGAAATACCTTCGCATTTGAATGGTAGATTGAATGGTGCAGATATTACATTTGATCAAGTTAGTGTCGGTGCAACGGAAAATATAATGATGGCCGCAACGTTAGCGCGAGGAAAAACTATTTTAAGAAATGCGGCACGAGAACCTGAAATTGTTGACCTAGCAAAATTTCTTAATTCATGTGGGGCAAAAATTACTGGTGCAGGAGAATCTGAGATTATAATTGAAGGGGTTGAGACCATGCAAGGAACAACTCATCGGATTATACCTGATCGAATTGAGGCAGGGACATATTTGATTGCAGCCGCAATTACTGGAGGTGAAGTACGACTTCCAGGAGTGCCAGAGTCTTTTTTGAAAGCTGTTTTAGAAAAATTAAGTCAATGTGGGTTTGCGATTCAAGCAAATGAAAATGAAATTTCACTCGTTACACCATCGAATATGAAGAAATTTAATGCAGTTGATATTGTTACGCATCCGTTTCCCGGATTCCCTACTGACATGCAAGCTCAAGTCATGACGCTCATGTGTGTTGCAGAAGGAACTTCTGTAATTACAGAAACAATTTTTGAAAATCGCTTCATGCATGTGCCAGAATTAATGCGCTTAGGTGCGGACATAAAAATACAAGGGAATGCTTGTATCGTAAAAGGACACGGTTCTTTTGAGCAAGCTAACCTAACGGGAGCTACAGTAATGGCGACCGATCTGCGCGCTAGCGCTTGTTTGGTCTTGGCTGGTTTGGTAGCAAAAGGGCTAACAAAAGTTCGCAGAATTTATCACCTCGATCGAGGCTATGAAAAAATGGAAAAAAAATTACAAAGTATCGGTGCGAATATGTGGAGGGAAAAAGAAGAATGATTGCTGTCGTAATTCCTTCATACAAAG
>CAZPTV010000147.1:0-5339 GCA_964589335.1 uncultured Bacteriovoracaceae bacterium | reverse complement strand
AAATATTACATCCGGCATTTGTTATTGAATAACTTGTTTTACTTGATTGGCTAACTTTTCTCGACATAGTTTAAGATTATCACAATATGGTTTAAGGGCTGGATGCAGATTTTTAAATGTCAATTTAAAATCTGCAGCTCCTATATTAAATGTCATCACGGTAATGTCCCCACTACCTTCTGGACCTCGAACTGATTTTTTTACTTCTGTTAACGCTGTCAACAAATCGCTGTTTTGGTTATTAAGAAATTCAGAAGTAGGTGTATTTGACTGAAGCTTTTCTCTTACACGTACACAGTCGTCGTACTGCAATGATTGATTAGCATTGAATCCATCAGTGCATCGAATATGATCTGTATTCATTTTTGAATGAGCGACATTTGACAAGCATTGTAGAGCCAAAAATAAAATTAAATATCTCATAGTTTTAATTCTATTTGATTTTTGCTCTGTCTCAATGAATAAGCTTTAAGCAGTAGTCATATTTTGCCTTAGATATTTGACCTAACTCTTTATTAAACTCTAGATAAGGCACGAATATTCCACCATAACCTTTAAACGAAGTATCACCAAAATTATACTTGTAACTAAGAATTAAATGAGGACGATTACTATCAATATAAGTCAACGTATATCCATCTGCATTTTTTTCTATATTTGTAACTAACCAAGCATGCGCGGTAATCCCTTTTAGTTGTAGTTTTAAAAAAGTAATCCAGTGGTGATTTTCAACCGAATCAAATGTTTGATCCATAATATTCTTCAATTTTTCTGCAGAGACAGATGTTTTTCCCGCAAGACCACGTATCCATGCCTGACGTATAAATCCATCTCGAATTTCCCAATCATTTAATGCTTTTTGTATTTGTTTTTCGTAATCACGACTGAAATCATATAATGATTGATAACCTGGAATATCTACGACTTGATTTAATTGTACGAGTTTTTGAATCACTGTCTCAGCTTCAAATTCATCAAGCATTTTTTGGTCTGGTTTAAATACAACTAGATACTCCGCTGCTCTTTGAAATCGTGAATGCCACCAGCAAACGCCTCCATTAAACAAACCACCATGGTTTTCAAAGAACATTCTATTTTGAATTAAATTGATATGATCTCGATGTCCATCTAATGTTCTTGAACAAAACTCTTTTGCTGGATCAAGTTCACCTGCATTTACTAATCTAGAAATTAGAATAAGAAGGAATATGAACTTCATTTTCTATCTTTCAAGGAAACATATTTTTGATCAATCTTTCCTGCATATCGGCCGCGAGGACGATAGATGCGATTATTTAAATATTGCTCGTTGATGTGTGCAATCCATCCGGCTATTCGTGAGGTAGCGAAAATTGGAGTATAAAGATCAATCGGAATGCCCATGCAATAATAAACCGTTGCAGAATAAAAATCGACGTTCGGCATGAGTCCTTTTTTATCAAACATAATGTCATCAATTCTAGCGGACATTGTATAATATTTTTCTTGGTTAGTTTTTTTACAAAGTTCTTCACTCATTTTACGTAAAATTTTAGCTCGAGGATCACCATTTTTATAAACACGATGCCCTATTCCCATAACCTTTGCTTTATCTTTTAAAGCATCGTCTATGAATGCATCCGTTGCTTCTACGGAACCAATTTTTAATAACATTTTCATTACTTGCTCATTTGCACCGCCATGGAGTGGGCCCTTTAATGCTGCGAGCGCAGATGTAACTGCTGAATGCATATCAGAAAGTGATGAGGTTGTTACTCTTGCTGCAAATGCTGAACAATTGAGCTCATGGTCTGCATGCAGGACAAGACATGTATCAAACTTCTTAGCGATTATTTCATCCGGAAGTTTGCCACTCATCATATTTAGAAAATTTGTAGAAAAGTTTTTTGTTAAATCTGGCTTAATCAGATCTTTACCATCGCGGATTCGATTAAATCCTGCAACTACAGCACCAACTGCACCAGTTAAACGAATGGCTTTTCTCAGATTAGCTTCATTTTCATTTGAGGCAGCATCTTGATCAACCAGCGAGAGCGCTGAAATTACAGTGCGTAAGTAATTCATAGGAATTACGTTTTTAGAAGGTAAGCTTTTCATCAGTTGAATAATTTCATTTGGTAATTCCATACTTGAAACTATTTCTTTTTTAAATTTTTCAAATTCACTTTGATTTGGTAGACGGTCGTTCCATAAAAGAAAAATAACTTCTTCAAAAGTTGATTCTTTTGCTAAATCCTCAATTGTATAACCACGAAATAATAATGTAGAGTCATGAATTGAACTTATTTTCGTTGTGCATGCCACTATCCCTTCAAGCCCTTTATCAATTGCGCTATCAATTTCAATTTTGTTTTCTGTGGCAGCCATTTTGAATACCTTTACTATAGAATTTTTATTGTTAAAAATCGTATGGGTGCGCAATGCGGTTGTCAATTCGACAAACTAAAGATTTAATTAGTTATTGTGAGTCCATCAATTCCATTTAGAGCTATGAGTATTCAAACGGCATTATCCGTACATGATGCGCGTAATCGTTTTCGACGAATTCAATATTGGAAACGTATACTGTTAACATTGTTTTGTGCGATCATACTTCATTTCATACTTATTTATTATATTTTCCCAAAACTTGAGATTACGCCTAAAAATCTGAATCCAACTGAAGTGGTTCAAATCTCGCAAGAAGAATTATCTAAAATTAAAAACCAAATTAAGAAAAATAAATTTCTCCCCCCACTCTTACAGCAAGAGTTAAATGAAAAATTTAAAACTAAAGATGCACCTAAAAATGCAAAATTTATTGCACCATTCAATCAATCCGTTCCAGAAGAAACAGTTGCGGGTGCTCAAAGTGCTGAACCACTTGCCGGTGGAGGCAAACCCAAGCCAGAGACAAAATCTAAAGACCAAAATAGTAAAAAGGACATCTCATTATCAAAAATTGGTTTGGGTGAAACATTACCTAAAAAAACAGAAGCAGAAACAAATGAATCAAACTCACCAATTAGTGGACCACCCGGACCATTTCGCCCGGTTGGTCGAGATGATCCAAAACTGAAGAAGTCTGGAAATAATTTATTGAATGCAGTTGAAAATCAATATTATTCATTTTTTGTTCGCTTTGAAGAACCCATTATTAGAAACTGGTATTTTTTAATGAGGTCTTATGAAGCAAGAATTCGTAGCGAGTTTGAACAAAAAAAACTTGGCGATGGTGCCGAATTACCCGTTACATTAGAATTTACAATTGACCGCAGTGGAAATTTTTTATCTATCGATATTCTATCAAGCTCAGGCATTCCAACGTTAGATTGGGCAACTCGCGAATCTGTAAAAAAATTGGGAAATCTTCCCAACCCACCCCCAGCACTCTTTGAAGGCAAACCTACTTTTAGTTATCAATTACAATTTGTAGTCTATTTATCAAATGCACCCATGATAAATTCTTCTCCAGAGCTGAATTGGAGATAATATTATTTCCAAAAACTAGTCCCAATAAAAAATCCATATTGTTGTGACAACAATGGAGAACTAAGTGTCCTTATTGTGCTATTTAATGTTTCTTTAGAATATTTAACTCTTTCATAATAAACTCCCCAATAAAATAATTTTTCTTTATCACCATGTTTTATAAAACCTACTTTAAAACCTTTGGGTGATGAATAACTTAGGCTTTCACCATTTACAGTTGAACTTGTCATTGTATAATTGCCAGTGGACTGCATATTTCCGAAGAACGCAATTTTTCCAAACCTTAACTTCACAGCATAAGCATATTCTAAAAGTCGAGATCCAGATCGATCTCCAGCGCTTCCATTGACATCAGTCTTTTGCATTGAATATGAATATTCTGACATCACTCCAATATATAAAAAACGATTGATTTTAATTTTTGCAAAAGCTCCAGCTGAACCAAATGCAAGCGTCGGTGTATTGGTTCCACCTAAACCGATTTTTCCATATGCTGCTGAAAACATTGGGTCGAGTGTAAAGAAACTTGTTTTATCTTTTTTCTTCTTTGCAAAAGAATTCAAAGGAAAACAAAGCCCAATCGCAAGCATCAGTAAAAATATGAAATATAACCTTTTACTATTCAATCTTATAGACCTCTTCAATATTAATTCGGCAATAAAGGTATCAATCTAGATGAGCAAAAATCTCCAATCATATTAAAGATTTACTTGACCATGCGTGACAAGTATTTCATTATATTTTTATGCCTCGAGTCTTTAATGATCGCTCATTTATCGCATTTATAATTCTTGCTGTATTCTTTGCATGGCTCTACCGATGGCAAATCAATCCTGATTCACTTTCTTATTATATGGTGGCTCAAAAAATTTCTGTTGGTTCATTCAATGATGCAATTAATGCCTACTGGTCACCACTTTTTTCGTGGCTCATGGTTCCCTTTATTTTATTAGGCTTTAAGTCATTGTTTGCAATAAGAGCTACACAGTTTTTAATACTTCTTTGTTTTTATATTTTATTACGAATGTTTTTTAAGAAATTAAAAATTGAAAGAAGTTATGAATCAATTTTAATAATCGGGTTTTCATTTTTTTTATTTTATGCAGCCTATTTTGAAACCACAGCAGATTTACTCCACGCACTCATTGTTTCGATATATATATTTTTACTCTTAGATACAAATCGATTTAAATTCGACCAATTCATCTTTGGAATTTTAGGCGCACTGATGTTTCTTTCAAAAACTTATGGATTTGTTTTCTTTATCATGCATTTTACTTTGATTGCCTTATTGAATAAAAAAATTAATTTAAAGAAATATTTTATCAATGTTTTTGTTTTTATAATTATTTCTTTCTCATGGATATTTGTACTTAAATTGAAATATTCTAACTGGATGCTCGGATCTGCGGGAACCTATAACTACAATTTACACGCCCCAAACAGTAAGGGCCATCCAATTCACTTTGCTGGCTTATTAGACTTACCCGATGGGAATGCTTTAAGCACTTGGGATGACCCAACTTATTTAATTCCATTACTAGACCCCCCAAAGTGGAAACCATTTTCAAATATTCAATCAAGACATGAGTTATGGATGTTAATGAAAGCAAATCTTTCTGAATTCACACAAATCTTACTCGATTTCAACGTTTTTGGATTTTCTTTGATCGTGTTTGCAATCTTAATGTTACTTAAAAAAAATAGAGACTCTAATGTATATTTGATTATTTTAAGTTGCTTCTTATTTTATCCGGTTGGTTATCTTATTTTACATTTATTTGAGCGATTTTTTTGTATTCATTCTGTAATGTTTTTATTTATAATAGTTTATTTTATTTAATTTATACAAACGTATCTCTATCATA